>DYJR01000011.1 GCA_020723015.1 Arcobacter nitrofigilis | reverse complement strand
GTTAAATTTGCTTGAAAATAAACCTATGCTAATTCAAGCAAAAGTTGCTTAGTACAAGTATTGCTATTGCTCTTTCTTCATCATTGATGGCGGAATATACAATAGAGCCTGTAGTAACAAAAAACTTTACAAAAACCAATAGTGCATTAGATGATTACTCATCTTTTGGTCTTAAGGTTTCAAGAGAGTTGGTTGATTCTCTATCTTTACAACTAGGTTATGAATATACGGATGATGCTGAATATGCAGGAAGCAATACAACTACGGATTTAATGAGATACTCGGTAAATGCATTGTATGATTTCAAAAATTCAAGCAATGTTATCCCTTATGTATATTTAGGCGGTGGTTACGAAAAAGTAAACAACAAACATTTTGGACTTGATTCTCAAGCTATTTGGAATACAGGTCTAGGTGTTAAATATGCACTAACTGAAACCGTTAGCTTATTTACGGAAGGTAGAGTTACTCACAAAGTAGAAACTGAAGATAATGATAAATCTATAGGTTTCGGTGTATCTATTAAATTCGGTGGAGAAAAACCACAACCCGTGCAAGTTAAAGAAGAACCGGCAAAAGAGACTCCAAAAGCCGTAGAAACTCCTAAGGTTGAAGCTCCTAAAGATGGTGATAAGGACGGTGTTGTTGATGCAACGGATAAATGTCTTAATACTCCAAAAGGTTTAAAAGTCGATAAAGACGGTTGTGCATTAAACTTCAACTTCCATGTAAATTTTGATTTTGATAAAGCAAATATTAAACCTGAATACAAAGCAAAAGTATTGGAATTTGCTCAAATCATGAAAGAAAACCCTATGCTAAATGCAGTAATCGAAGGTCATACTGATTCTGTAGGTAGCGATGCATATAATGAAAAACTATCTGCAAAAAGAGCGGAAGCCGTTAGAAATGCTTTAATTTCTGAAGGTATAGAAGCTTCAAGATTGAAAGCTGTCGGTTATGGTGAAGCTAAACCTATAGCTGATAACAAAACAAAAGACGGAAGATATACAAACAGAAGAGCAGAAACAAATACGGATATAAAATAAGTATTACTCTCTAGCAGTGTGGGCTTAAGCCCCACATTGTCTTATTGCCTCATATAAAATTATAGAGACTGAATTAGCTATATTTAGAGACCTAGCCTCTGCAATCATAGGGATTCTTATATTGTTTTGCGTATTTAGTTCTATAATATCCTTAGGAAGTCCTGCATCCTCTCTACCGAAATAGAAGTAGTCATTCTCTTTATACTCTAAATCATAGTAAGAGTTTGTAGTTTTAGTAGTTGCAAAAAAATGCCTATCAGTAAGTGGATTTTTAGCCCAAAAGTCATTTATATCATCATATTCATAAACTTTTAGTTCTTTCCAATAATCAAGTCCAGCCCTTCTCAAAGCCTTTTCCGTTATTTCAAAGCCGTAAGGTTTTATTAGATGTAAACTTGCATTTGTGGCATAACAAAGCCTCCCTATAGTACCAGTGTTTTGTGGGATTCTAGGTTCATGCAATACGATATTAAAATGTTTCATTATAAAATAACCGTCTTATTGCTATACACAAATACCCTATCTTCAAGCAATAAATCAAGAGCCGTCGATAAAACAACTTTTTCTACGTTTCTTCCTGCTTTTCTCATATCCTGCCAAGAAAAAGTATGATCAACTCTTACTACGTCTTGAGCTATTATAGGGCCTTCATCCAAATCATTTGTTACATAGTGAGCCGTTGCACCTATAATCTTAACTCCTCTTTCATGAGCTTGTTTGTAAGGGTTTGCTCCTATAAAAGCAGGTAAAAACGAGTGATGTATATTTAATAGTTTTCTTTCATAACGACTCACTATCCAAGGTGTCAAAATACGCATATATTTAGCTAACACTATAATATCAGGATTATACAAGTCTATTATCTTAGCCAATGCCTCCTCATGCTCTTGTCTTTGTAAATTTGAAGCGTCGCAATAGTGATAAGGAATATCAAATTTCTCAACAAGTCCTTTTAGTAAATCATGATTAGAAATTACTGCTTGAACGTTTGCATTAAGTTCTTCTTCATAGTTTTTAATAAGTAAATCACCCAATACATGCGATTCTTTTGTTGCAAGAATTACGATATTTTTCTTTTGTTGTTTAGTAAATTTAATTGTTGCGGATGGCGGCAGTACCGATTTTATATCATTCAAGAACTTCTCTTTATTTAAAATACCGCCAATTACCGTTCTCATAAAGAACTTTCCTACCTCTTCGTCAACAAATTCAGAGTTTTGTTCTATGTTCAAATTGTGATTAAAAATCACTTCCGAAATATGATAAACAAGCCCTTTTTGGTCTTTTGTATCTATCAATAATACATATTGGTCGCTCAAAATTCTTCCTTAATTGAAAATATGGGTAATATTATATACTAATTATTCTTAAGTGATAGTGTATTGGTAATTAGTGTATTAATATATTAGAAAGATGATTTTCCCAATAACCAATAACCAATAACCAATTACTATATACTCTCTATCGCTTCATACAAAATATCGAATGACTTTCTTATTTCGTTTTTAGTTATAGTAAATGGAGGCATAAAATAGACAACATTACCTAGAGGTCTTATTAAAAGTCCTTTTTTCAAACAATATTGATTCAATTTAAGTCCTATTCTATTTTCAGGATTATACCCTTCAAGCTCAACAACTGCTATCATGCCTGTTTGTCTTATGCTCCTCACGTTTTGTAAATGCCGTAACCTTTTTAATTCTTTAGATATTTGTTTTATTTTTCTTTGATTCTTTTTTATAATATCAAATTTATCAAAATATTTGATAGTAGCCAATGCCGCGGTACAACACAGCGGATTACCGGTATAACTGTGTGAGTGTAAGAAATTCTTACCGCTAACATAATCACAATAAAAAGCATTATAAATTTTATCCGTAAGCATCACGGCACAAAGAGGAAGATACCCTCCGGTAAGACCTTTGCTAAGAAGCATAATATCGGGACTAATATTTGCACTTTCACAAGCAAACATACTTCCTGTTCGTCCAAAACCGACCGCTATCTCATCGGCAATAAAAAATATACCGTATTGTTCACATAACTCTTTTGCTTTTGCTAAATAAATAGGATGATACATATTCATACCGCCGGCACACTGTACAAGCGGCTCTACTATAAAAGCACAAATCGTTTTGTGGCTTGTTTTTAGTAAATTTTCCAAATCTTTAATTGCTTCCAAAGCCTCATCTTCATCTTGATTTACAGGATTTTTAACCTGTAAGGTCTTGATTAAAATATCACTATATACATCTTTGTACAAGCCTGTATCGCTTATCGACAAAGCACCCAAAGTCTCACCGTGGTAGGAATTCTTCAATGATACGAAATTCGGCCTATTTTCGCCTATATTTCTAAAATAATGAAAACAAAGCTTTAGGGCAACTTCAATACCGCTTGAACCGTTATCGGCAAAAAACACTTTATTAAGTCCATCAGGGGTTATCTCTACCAGTTTTTTGGATAGTTGAACCGCACTTTTATGTGTAAACCCTGCAAAAATCACATGCTCAAGGTTGTCAAGTTGTTTTTTGATTTTTTTTGTAATGTAAGGATTACAGTGTCCAAGGTTATTTACCCACCAACTACTTATCCCGTCAATATATACATTTCCTTCAAAATCTTCAAGGTACACGCCATATGCTTTTTTAATAGGAATTATAGGTATAATCTCATGGTCCTTCATTTGAGTACAAGGATGCCAAATGTATTTTACATCTTCATTTGATACTATTTTATTATTCATTTATAGTCCTTTAACATTATTACACAACTAAATCTACCGCATTTTGAATCATTTCTATAGGAAAAATAAGGTTCTTTGGAACACTTCGTACATGTATCTGATACATGGATATTTTCATCTTGTAAACCACTTTTTATAAGCTGCATTTTATTGATTCCCTGCAAATCAATAAATCTTCCGCTAACAAAATCTTTACCGAAATTATGCGATACAAACTCAGCCATTTTAACATCCACTTCATAACAACATTTTTGTATACTAGGACTCAAATATGCTTGTACGTCGCTTGAATCCGTCCCAAAAGATTCATTCATTTTTGTTATCATTTTAGAGGAAATATCTAAAAAAGTACCGTTTCTTCCGGCATGTGCAACTCCAATAACCTTTTTTACGGAATCATACAAAACAACACCTATACAATCGGCAATCTGCACCATCAAAGGTAAATTTTTTTCTTTAGTAATTATACCGTCGCACTCTAATATCAAATTAGGTGAATCAAAATCAACAATCTCTATATGATTGCCGTGAACTTGATTCATATACCTTAAAGCTGATAAATTAAAACCGTATTTGTTCGACAATTTAGACCTATTTATATTTACGCTATTTTCATCTTGCGTAGTATAATACGCCATATTACCGTCATCGGTCGTAGTATAAAATGCAAGTACCGCAGAGTCGGATAAAATCATAAAAATACCTAATAGTTTTTTGGATATAATACCAAAAAAACTATTAAAGGGCTTTAATGACGAATAAATTTGATGTACTGGCGTCAACATGGGATCAAAAAAGTATAAGGGTTGAAATAGCTCAAGCTTTTGTAAAAACTGTCAAAGAAAAGATAGCTAACATAAAAGAATTTGATTTGCTAGATTACGGGTGCGGAACGGGACTTATATCTTTTGGATTTGTGGAGGATGTTAAGAGTATAACAGGGATGGACTTTAGTGAAGGTATGCTTGAAGTTTACAACCAAAAAATAGAAGAATATGATTTAAACAACGTAAAATGCGAAAAACACAATATAAACGACAACCACCTACCGCAAGATAGCTTTGATTTAATAGTAACATCAATGACGCTTCATCATATAAAAGATACAGCCGATTTTATATCAAAAGCCAATCTTGCACTTAAACCAAACGGGTATTTGGCAATAAGTGATTTAGACAAAGAAGATGGGAGTTTTCACGATAGAGGTAATGAGGGCGTTGAACATTTCGGTTTTGATAAAGAACAGTTAAGTATGATACTTAAACAAAATGGATTTGAGATAATATTTTATGAAAATGTTTACATAGCAAAAGAATACTACCCTATATTTTGTGCGATTGCACAAAAAAGTAATAATTAATAACTATTGTGTTGCAACGCAACATTGGATAACAAATAGTCACAAAGTGGCTCCTAAATTATTAATTGTTCATTATTGGTTATTCATTATTTAAGTATATCATGTAGCGTATTTGCTTTTGCCATAAACATGTGAATATTTTCATAGTCCTCATTTTGAAGCATTTCTTTAAGCAAAACAAGTTTTGACTCGTATATATTCAAAGAATCTAACAGATTTTGTCTATTTTGCCTAAAAATATCACACCACATATTTGGTGAACTTTTTGCGATACGACTCATATCTCTAAAGCCACCCGCTGCAAGCGTAATTATTTCCTTTGGATTTTCATGGGACATTACGGTATTTGCCAAAGCATAAGATACCGCATGGGGAAGATGACTCATGTAGCAAGCGTGAATATCATGCTCCTTTGCATCCATTTGAATTATCTTCATTCCTATGGTTTTAAAAATATTTAATACCTTATCTAAATGATAAGAGCTATTTTCAAACGTATCGCACAATACGACTATCTTATTCTCATACAAACCGTCTATCGCCGCTTTTGGCCCGAATTTTTCGGTGCCTGTCATAGGATGAGCCGCAACAAAATTTTTTCTTATTTGTTTTGGAATATTTTGCACTATAAGCTCTTTCGTACTTCCAAAATCAACTATAGTAGTAGTTTTGCTAACATCTTCCAACTTTTTTGCAAAAGATATAACACTATCTACAGGTATACATAAAACTATTAAGTCACATTTTTTTAAAATATTTATATCACATATATCATCTACTAAATTTAATTCAAGAGCAGTTTTTTGATGTTCTAAATTATGGTCATAACCAAATATTTTACTAGCTAATTTATATTTTCTTAATGCTTTAGCAAAAGAGCCACCCATTAATCCTATACCGACAATTCCTACAGTCATTCTCTACCTTTTACTTTTTCACTTTTTATATTCTTTATAATTATACTTTAATCTAACTTTAGGTAAACTCATTACCATAAATTTGACTAAAGGCTTACAACAGTGAAACGAACCTCAAAAGTATTATTACCATTATTAGTAGCATCGTCTTTAGGTGCTATGGAAGTTAAAGAGATAAAGTTTGAAAATCTGGCTAGGATATCTGAAAGAATTGCTCTAGAAACTATCAATTTTAAAGTCGGGGATGAGGTTGATTCTTCTAAAATCGATCAGGCTATAACAAAATTTTTTAATTTCGGTTATTTTGATGACGTGCTTGTATATGAAGAAAAAGGTGTAATCACGTTTAGTTTTAGAGAAAAACCGTCTATTGCCAATTTGGATGTGACAGGCTATAAGAGTAGAGAAGAAGATAAAAAAATGCTTTATAGTGCTATGGGCATCCAAAAAGGTAGCATATATACCAAGCAAAGAATAGAAAAAGCAAAACAAGTCATTCTTGATGAGCTTGAAAAAGAGGGTTATATAAATTCTGTTGTTGAAGTCGATGTACAACCTATTAACGAATACTCTTTATCCGTAAAATTTGAGGTAAATAAAGGTGATAATATAATATTAAAAGATGTTGTATATCAAGGTGCATCAAATCTTGAAAGAAGTGATTTTGAAGATGTTACCGCAAACAAACAAGAACAAAGTTTTTCTTGGTTTTTCGGGAGAAACGACGGCAAGTTAAATATAGAACAACTTAAATATGAAAACCATAGAATTAGAGATTTATATTTCCAAAACGGTTTTCTTGATGCACAAGTAAAATCACCGTTTTTGAAGGTTGATTTCAATTCAAATAGTGGGAAATTGGACTTTTTTATAGATGAGGGTATCCAATATAGCGTAAATTCTATTGTTATATATCTTGATGCTACGATATTAGACCCTGAAACTCTTTACGATAAACTAAAACTTAAAAAAGAGAAAGTTTTTAATATCAATAAATTAAGAGACGACACCGATTTTATCAAAACTTCAGTTGCAGATTTGGGATATGCATTTGCAGATGTTGATTACGATTTAAGAAAAAATCCCGAAAATAAAACTGTTGATATAGTTTTTAACGTAGTTCCTAATCAAAAAGTTTATATAAACGATGTGTTTATTTCAGGCAATGCTAGAACATTGGACAGGGTTATAAGAAGAGATATATTTTTGGCACCTAAGGATCTTTATAGTTCGACTGACTATAAAGACTCTATTAATGCTTTAAAAAGAACAGGTTTCTTTGAGGATGTAACTATAGAACAAATAAGAGTTTCCGAAGATAAGATGGATTTACTTGTAAAAGTAAAAGAGGCTCCTACAGGTATGCTCGTATTCGGTGGCGGTTACGGTAGCTATGACGGATTCTTATTAAATGCTGCGGTTAGTGATAGCAATATATTCGGTAGCGGTAAAAACCTACAATTTGAAACAGAATGGTCAAAAAGAAGACTTGATTTAGAACTTTCTTTATCTAACCCTGCTATTTTTGATAGTAAATATAGCGGTTTGGCAAGTATATATAAAAGACAAAAAGAAATAGTAAATAGTACCGAAGACTCAGAAATAGAAAAAACGGGGGCATTATTCGGTATTGGGCAAAAACTTACACGTAACCTAAGAGTCGGGTCAAACCTAAAGTTCGAAAAAGCACAAGAGACATATACCGATACACCTGAATACAATACAAACTATACAACCGTTTCAGTGATTCCGTACTTAAACTATAACTCTACGGACGATTATTTTATTCCAAGAAGCGGCTTTGAGCTTTATTCATCATTAGAACTTGCAGGTCTTGCCGGAGATGCAGAGTATTTAAAATCACAAAATACGTTTAAATATTTTTACGGTCTTGAAGATTTATTAGACTATGATGCTATTTTTAGATATAAATTAAGAGCTAACTACTTAAATGATTTGGGATATACACCTCGTGGTGAAACATTTTATTTAGGTGGTATAGAGAGTGTTAGGGGTTATGAATCATATGCTTTCGGTCCTAATTACGATGATGACAAAAATGCAAAACCTTACGATATGATGGTTTCTAATAACTTTGAATTAACTTTCCCGCTTTCCCCTAAAGCGAAAATGAGATGGGGTGTTTTTCTTGATTACGGTATGATAGGTCAAGGTAACGTAAGTGATATAAAACGTGCCGGTACAGGGACATTTTTGGAATGGAACTCACCGGTAGGTCCTTTACAATTTGTGTTTGCAAAACCTTTAATGAAAGAAGACGGAGATAAAACTTCATCATTTGAGTTCTCTTTGGGACAAAGATTTTAACTAAAATGTTGAATTTTAAATTTTAAATTTTGGATATTAAATAAAAATGAAACGACTTACAAACAAAGAAGCACTAGATTTAATAAAAAATGCTCCCCTTTTGGAGCTTGGTGAGATGGCATACAAAAGAAAATTAGAGCTTCATCCAAAAAAAGTAACTACTTTTATAGTTGATAGAAATATAAACTATACAAACGTATGTTGGGTTGACTGTAAATTTTGTGCTTTTTATAGACACGGTAGAGATAATGACGCTTATATATTAACTTTTGATGAGATTGACCAAAAAATAGATAAGCTTTTAGCAATAGGCGGAACACAAATACTTTTTCAAGGCGGTGTTCATCCAAAGCTAAAAATTGAGTGGTATGAAGATTTACTTGAGCATATAAGCACGAAATATCCATCTATTACGATTCACGGCTTTTCGGCTATCGAAATAGATTATATAGCAAAGATTTCAAAACTAAGCTATAGTGAAGTTTTAATAAGACTTCAAAAAAAAGGTCTTAGTTCAATACCGGGTGCCGGTGCAGAAATACTAAGCGATAGAGTAAGGGACGAAATATCCCCGAATAAACTAGATAGCGATAAATGGCTAAGCGTTCATGAAGAAGCGCATAAAATAGGTATGAAATCAACTGCTACTATGATGTTCGGTACGGTTGAGACGGATGAAGAGATAGTTCAGCATTGGGAAAAAATAAGAGATTTACAAGATAAAACAGGTGGTTTTAGGGCTTTTATTTTATGGTCTTTTCAAAGTGCAAACACCCAACTCAAAAAAGAAAAACCGGATATTGGCTCACAGTCCTCAAATAGATATTTAAGGCTTCTAAGTGTAGCTAGACTGTATCTTGACAATTTCCAAAATATCCAATCTTCTTGGGTTACGCAAGGTAGCTATATAGGTCAACTTGCCCTACTCTTCGGTGCAAATGATTTAGGAAGTACAATGATGGAAGAAAACGTCGTGAGTGCAGCAGGTGCAAAAAACAGAATGAATCAAGATGAGATGATAAGGCTAATAAAAGATATAGGCGAGTATCCGGCAAAAAGGGATACGGCGTATAATATTTTGCAAAGGTTTTATGAATAATGAACAAAATCACAATAAAGATTTTTTTATTAATACTATTTTTACAAGGGAGTTTAATGAGTGCAACTCTAGAAGAACTTGAGATAAACGGAAAAAAAATTACTACAATTTATGAAAAAAACAGTCTACCTGTCGTAAATATGCAACTTGTGTTTCAAAACGGCGGATATATAGCAGATAAAGATAAAAGCGGTTTATCAAACCTGAGTGCTTTGATATTAAATGAAGGAACTAAGAAATTAGGTGCTACAAAGTTTGCTGATATGCTTGAAAGCAAAGCTATTACAATACACACCACAAGCGGTTTTGAAACCTTTGTAATAGAGATAAGCGTTCTTAAAAGTGAGTCTAAATATGCTTTTGAATACCTCAAAACTCTTTTAAAAGACCCAAATCTCACAAAAGATACTCTTAGTAAACTGAAAAATCTCATTATAAGTGCATTAAAAAGAAAAGAGAGTGATTTTGATTATATTGCAAAAAATGAGTTGCAAAAACTACTTTTCAAAGATACGCCTTTACAAAACCAAAATCTTGGAACTTTAGAGTCAATAGAACACATAAAACTAGCAGATATAGAAAAATTCTTAGATGAGACGTTGACATTGTCAAATCTTATACTTGTTGCAGGTGGAGATATAGAGTTTGAAGAATTTAAAACTGAAATAACACCTATACTAAAAACATTAAACGTAGGTAATCAAAGAACTTTGGATACTATTAAAGCAAAAGATACAAAAGATTACAAAGAAATATACAAAAAGACCGAACAAGCATATATATATTTCGGTTCACCTTTTAATACCGATTCCAAAAATCCTGAAAACTACAAAGCAAAGGTAGCATCTTTTATACTTGGTGCTAGTGGTTTTGGTAGTAGATTTTTGGAAGAAATAAGGGTAAAAAGAGGACTTGCTTATTCTGCGTACGGATACATAACTATAAACAAATCACACTCTTATTTTACCGGTTATCTGCAGACGAAACTTGACAAAGCAAAAGAGGCTCAGGAACTTGTTAAATCAATAGTGAGCGAATTTGTTGAAAAAGGTGTAACCAAAGAAGAGCTAAATAGTGCAAAAATGTTTTTACTAGGGAGTGAACCCCTTAGAACGGAAACTCTAAGCCAAAGACTTGGACGAGCTTTTACTCTACACTATAGGGGTTTGCCTTTGAACTATAATGAAATTGAGCTTGAATCCATAAATAAACTAAGTTTAGATGAATTAAATAATTTTATAAAAGAGCATACTGAAATAAATGATTTATCATTTGCGATAGTAACAAATAAAAATTAAGAATTTAAATCTTTTAAATAAAGGAAAGTAATGTTAAGATTTGCACCGAGTCCTACAGGGGACATGCATATAGGAAATTTAAGAGTTGCACTATTTAATCATATTTTATCAAAGCAACTTAAAGAAGATTTGATTATAAGAATTGAAGATACCGATAAAGAGCGAAATATAGAGGGTAAAGATAAAGAGATACTTGAGATGCTTAATCTTTTTAATATAGATTATAAAATGGCTCATTACCAAAGCGACAATATAAAATATCACCAACAATTTGCCATGCAACTTTTGATTGAAAAAAAAGCTTTTGCTTGTTTTTGCAGTGATGAAAGATTAGAAATTCAAAGAGAAAAAGCCAAAGAAAGCGGTAAACCTTATAGATATGATAGCTTTTGTGAAAAGTTAAGCGATGAAGAGGTTATAAACAACGAAGCTGGATTTACGGTACGTATAAAAAAACCTGAGCATAATATAAAATGTACTGACGAGTTAAGGGGTGAATTTGATTATGACCCTTTTGATGTGGATTCTTTTATAATTATGAGAAAAGACAAAACACCTACTTATAATTTTGCTTGTGCAATAGATGATATGTTGTATGATATTTCTTATGTGATAAGGGGTGAAGACCACCTTTCAAACACACCTAAACAAAAACATATAAGAGAGTCCTTGGGCTATACGAAAGAGATTAAATACTTACATTTACCTATTATCTTAAATGCCGAGACAGGTAAGAAAATGAGCAAAAGGGATAATGCGTCTAGTATTAAATGGCTTATTGAAGAGGGCTTCTTACCTGCTGCAATAGCTAATTATCTTGTTTTACTAGGGTCAAAAACACCAAAAGAGATATTTACCATAGAAGAAGCGGTCGAGTGGTTTGATATAAAATCGATATCTACAAATGCACCGAAATTTGATATAGATAAACTTAGATTTATAAACAAAGAACACTTGAAAATTATAGATGAAATGAGATTATCTAAGATTTTAGGTTTTGCCGATATCGATATAGGCAAACTTGCCAAAGTTTATTTGGAAGAAGCAAGTACCGTAAAAGAACTAAAAACTAAAATAGCTCCTATTTTTGCCCCGAAGCATACGGAAGAAGATTATTTGGCAGAAGTAGAACATATCAAAAAGATTGCATTAACGGTACCTTTTTTTGATAATTATGATGATTTTAAGAACTATATTTCCGAACATAGCGGACTAAAAGGTAAATCACTTTTTATGCCTCTTAGATTTTGCTTGACAGGTGCGTGGCATGGACCAAATTTAAGCGATATATATCCTTATATCAAAAATTACTTAGGGGAGATAATAAAATGATAGATGCGTTTTTAAGCTCAATAGCGATTGTGATACTAGGGATAGTATCTTTGTACAAATGGGTTGTTATCATATCTGCTATATTAAGTTGGGTAAATCCTGACCCGAATAATCCTGTAGTTCAGATGTTGTATAGGCTAACAGAACCTGCCTATAGATTTATAAGAAGATACATACCTACCGTTTTCGGTGGTCTTGATATAGCTCCTTTGATATTAATCTTTGGATTAATTTTTATAGAGACATTCCTTTCTAGGATGTTTATCGGTATGATGTAATGATAAAAAAAATATTTTTTGTTTGCTCTTTATCATTTTTTGTATATGGTGATGTAATACCGAGTGATATTACATTGGATTTTATTAAACAACATCCAAGAAGCATAACAAAAGATTTTTATATTTGGCAATATCTAAATCAAGATATAACTCCGCAAGAGGCCGTTATAGCACTTAGTGAAGTAAATAGCATGAATAATAACTTGTTTTTTAGATATGCCAAAAAGTCAGGGCATGACGAAACTTATGCAGTAGCACAATGTATGCAGGCTAGTGCAAAAGATTTGCTAGAACAAAATGACCATTGTATTGAAGCAGGGCTTTCATATCCAAAAGCACTCGGTCTTAATTATTCAGAACTCAATCTTATTGCCGATAAATTATCTACAAACTACCCTTTAAAAGCCGAAGCGTTAAAAGTTATTAATTCTAGCTTGCCGTTTGTTAGAGTTGTTAGTGCGCAGCCTGATATATTTTTTGAAGTTTTTAACAAAACAAGTAAAGAATTTAGATTAAATAAATTGAATTACAGGCTACCTCAAGGACTTATAGATAAAGTCAAAGGTGACCCAAAATTTAATCAAACAGTTAAATTAATCGTTACCGATTTAAAACTAAAAAATCTTCAAAATTCACTTATCGGGATAGATGATTCAAAACTCAACTTTCAAAGTTCTTTTTATTTGGCATTAAATGTTTTATTAAATTCCGAAAATGATAAAGAACTGGCGATGAATTATCTAAATAATGCCTCAAAAAAGGCATATTTTAAGATAGATAAAGATATGGTTTTATTGTGGCAATACCTTGTATCGGAAGATATTTCATATATTGAAACCTTGGCTCAAAGTTGGGACATCAACATATATTCAATATATGCAAAAGAGAAACTATTTCAAAATATTGATAATGCAATATATTCACTTGAAACGAATAAAGACTTAGAACAACCGGTGCTTACACAGTTCGATTGGGTTAATATACTCCAGTCTGATTTAAAATTAGACGAAAATGTATTAAATGAATTTAGCTCAAAACTATCAAAATATGAACTGCCGCATTTAGCATATTTGTATCATAAATTTCATAATTATAGACAAAGTGTTTATATCACGCCCTATGAAGATTTACTCAAAGACGATACGGTAGAGCGAAAGTCTTTGATTTACTCTATAGCAAGACAAGAAAGCGGCTTTATCCCTACCCTAGTTTCAACATCTTATGCTCTCGGTGCTATGCAGATTATGCCTTTTTTGGCTGATTCTTTGTCGAAAGAGTTTGGGGAGAATATACATCTTACGGATATGTTTAAGCCTGAAATAAATATTAAATATGCAAATAAACACCTAAACTATTTAGAGTCAAAACTCACCCATCCGTTATATATAAGCTATGCGTATAACGGCGGTATAGGTTTTACCAATAGAGACGTTTTACCCCTATTTAAAGATAAACTACCGTTTAATCCTTTTATGGCAATGGAATTAATTGCTTATGACGAATCAAAACAATACGGCAAGAAAGTACTAGCCAACTATTATATGTATCTAAACTATTTAAAAAACGAGAAAGTGTCAATCAATTCTTTACTGGAAGAGTTAAAATAGTGTTTCCTATACCTTCGACATCAAGTTCCAAAGTCACACTATTTTGTTCCTCTTTTGGAACAGATACTAGATGATAGTCTGCCCATTTATTTTCAAGCGGTATATTCCCAAACATAAGATCATTTTCGTTCAGTTGTCTCAATTCCAACTCTAGACCGTTATTTAATATAATATATTTGATTTTTTCATCCTTAAAGTGTTTATCCGCTATATACACTCCTACTAAGAAATTATGCTTACCGTCATCATAAATCTCGTTTACGTAATTAAGATACGTAACAGTAAAAATTGCTTTACTTCCAAACGACTCTATAATATCTATTTTTTTCGTATGCTGTAATGCGACTGAATAAATTTTATTATCCGTTATAAATACATCTTGTTTTTTATTTGAACACCCTATAAACACAAAAATTGCAATAAAAAGTAACAGTACATATTTACCTATCATTATAATCTCCTCTCAAAATTATATGAATCTTTATATCTAAATGTATTTAGATTTTCTAAAATGGCTATCAATACTGCATAATTGATAAAAGAACTACCGCCGTAACTAAACATTGGCAAAGGAAGCCCGACAACAGGTGCAAAACCTATAACCATCAAAACATTCACACTCATATTTAAGAAAAACAAAAGTGCAAGACCGGTTGAGAAAACTTTTAATAAATAGTCTTCACTAAAATGATAATTATAATACAAAAGATGTATAATCAACAAGAAGTATATCAAAATTAAGCCAAAACCACCTATAAACCCATATCTTTCTATTAGGTAAGCAAAAATAAAATCACTCGTAGCTATAGGTAAAAATTTTAACTGAGCTTGAGTCGCTTCATCTACGCTCTTACCTATCAGTCCACCTGAACCGATAGCAATAATCGACTGCCTTACGTGGTAACTAGGCTCTTCACTTATAAAATCAGCGATACGCTTTTTTTGATAATCTTTTATTGCATAAGTATACAAAAGAGGTGATATTGCCCCTAAAAACACGACTATAGCAATCCAAATCTTTAACCTAACTCCAACAATAAACAGTGTACCGAAACCAACCAAAGCAAATATTAAAGCTGTTCCCAAATCAGGCTCTTTTGCAATCAATATGGTAGGTAACATTATATACAAAGATAAAATGATAAAATCTTTTACCCCATATCCCTCTTTAGGCGGTGGTCTATGCTTAATCAAATAGCCAAGCATCAATAAATAAATAGGTTTTATAAGTTCCGATGGTTGAATAGTAAGCCCGACAAAAGGGAGTTCTATCCATCTTTTTGCACCCAATTTACTAACACCGAACAGCTCAACCATAATAAGCAACAAAATACCTACCCAATAAAAAATAGGAATTATAATTAACCATTTTCTAAGAGGCATATAAAAAACTACTACAAAGGCAAAAAGTGCTATACTATAGTAAAGTAACTGCTTATTACCTAACGTATCGTTTATTTCATTTACAAGATTGTAAGATAGCAGTATAATAGGTATAACCAATATTACGGTTACAAAGTCAAAATGAGATATTATTCGTTTATCAAAAAAATTCATACGGAAGATTACCAAAAAATGGATAAAAAAGAAGTGTTATTAGAAGAAAATGGGTCACGACTTGATGTTTTTTTATCAAAATATATAAATCATTCAAGAAACCAAATTGAACAACTTATCAAAAGCGGTTTTGTATATGTAAACGATAAGCAAATACTCAAAAACGGCTATAAATTAAAAAACGGCGACAAAGTATCATACGAAATAAAAGATATATCTCAAGACCATAAGATACAAGATTTACACAAAATTGATTTTGACGTGGAAATAATATATGAAGATGATGATATATTGGTACTCAATAAACCATCAAATTTAACGGTACATGATGCACCAAGCGTAAATGAACCGACTCTTGTTGATTGGTTAAAATCAAAAAACTACTCACTTTCTACGATTAGCGGTGAACTAAGACACGGCATAGTACACAGACTAGATAAAGGTACGAGCGGAGTCATGGTAGTAGCAAAGAACAATCATGCCCATACAAAATTAAGCGAACAACTAAATGACAAAAGCATGGGTAGATATTATTTGGCTATTATAGACCTACCGATAAAAGAAAACACGATTATCGAAAAACCGATAGGCAGAAATTCAAACAATCGACTCAAAATGGGAATAGTAGCGGATGGACGATATGCTAAATCGGCATTTTGTAAACTTCTAAATTCAAACGATAAAAAATATGAATTAATAAGTGCAAAACTTTTTACAGGTAGAACACACCAGATAAGAGTACACTTAAATTCAATAAATAGGCATATTTTAGGTGATATTTTATATGGTTTTAAGGGCAATTTGGATATTTTTTCAAGAGTATATTTGCACGCTTATATTTTATATTTGCGTCACCCTACAAAAAACGAGTACATGACTTTTACTGCTCATTTACCGAATGATATGCAGTCGTTTTTAAATAAAAATTTCAATACTAAGGATATGAATGAAAAGATTTCTCAAGATAACATCATCAGTTGTTTTAATACTAGCAATCAGTGGATGTAGCGTCACTAATCCTATAGCTCCTCAACCGGCACCACAAACATTTGACCAAAGCCTTGAAGTAATGGACGCTTCTTTGATACGAACGATTCCAGATATGACTTCAGTTGCTTTTGAATGGGGAAGACATGAAAACACTAGTGTCGTAGGATATAACTTATATAGATCAAATCTGCAAAAAGACGGTGATAAGCTTGTAAAAGTTGCCACTATAAAAAATAGATTTGTAACACACTATGTCGATACAAAACTTGAACCAAACACAAAATATTTATATGCAATGACGGCAATTAAAGAAGACGGCAAAGAGTCTCAGCCTAGTAAAAGCGTTATGGTACAAACTCAACCCCTTTTAGAATCGGTAAGCTATATAGTTGCAATTAGTAACATGCCGAAACAAATTAAAATTCTTTGGAGACCGCACCAAAGTGAGAGAATAAAAGAATATATAATTGAAAGAACCGATAATAGTACTTCAAAATGGAAAGAAATCGAAAAAATTTCAGGTAGACTCAATGTAGAATACATTGATACAGGTCTAGGAAGTAATGAGATTTACATGTATAGAATCAAATCTATTACATTTGACAACATTGTTTCAAAACCTAGCGAAATAGCTCGAGCAAATACAAAACCTCTACCTGAAGATATAAAAAATCTATATGCCACAAAAGATTTACCTAGAAGAATCGACATAAGATGGGAGCCTTCTAATACAAACGATGTAGTTTCGTATAAAATTTACGTTGCAAATAATGTTGACGGACATTACAGTGAATTAGCAACAGTTTCAGCTTCAACTTTGAATTATTCCCATATGGTAAGTAATGACGGGGAAGTAAAATTTTACAAGGTAAGCTCAATCGACAAAGACAATCTTGAATCTGCTATGAATTTAACGCCTACTATGGGTTCAACGCTTACAAAACCTACAAGACCAGTTATAACTTTAGCTCAAATTCAAGGAGAAAAAGCAATAATTAACTGGATTGCAGGTGATAATAGAGCAAAATCATACAATATATACAAAACAACAAAAACAGGCTTTTTTTCTAAAAAAGTTGAAAAAATAGACAATATTCAAGGATTAAGATTTGAGGATAGAGACATTGTAAGAGGTGTTGAATATCAATATTCTATTCAAGCTGTTGATGAGTACGGTTTACACTCTGAACAAACGAAAGAAACATCTTTGATTTTACCTAAGCTACCAGAGGTTAAATAATCAATGCCTCATATAGTATTTGAAAAATTAACTACACCTTTCGTACCTAAAAAAGCAGTTGACACAGAGTTCGTGTGTGAGGCAGTATCTCCACACGAATCTAAAATAATTGTAAAAACAAAAGATACGGAGTTACTATTAACTAAAAAAGAGAAGGGCTCGAAAGAATTGTCAAAGTTTGAAATTCTTAAGTCAGACAAGTCAACAAGACCTTCAAAAGCTTATGTAATAAAAAAAGTATTACAAGACTTTAAGGAACTGTACGGTGTTAGAACAGTATTTGAAAACATTAGCAACTTAAAAGACAATACTAAGCAAAGCAACGAATTTCTTAAAGAAATAGATTATTTTACAAACAATTTTAATCCGTCACGAGAAGTATGGGTAGAGATTGGATTCGGTAGCGGTCGACACCTTCTGTATCAAGCAAAGAAAAATCCAAATATTCTTTTTGTAGGGCTTGAAATACATACCCCCTCCATAGAACAGGTATTAAAACAAATCGAACTACAAGAAATCAATAATGTATTAATTCTAAATTACGATGCTAGGTTATTCTTAGAATTTTTAAATTCAAACAGCGTTGGTAAAATTTTCGTACACTTTCCTGTTCCGTGGGATAAAAAACCGCATAGACGTGTTTTTAGCCAAGAATTCGTAGATGAATCGATAAGGGTTCTAAAAGTTGACGGTACACTGGAATTAAGAACCGATAGCAGGGAATATTTTGATTTTGGTCTTTCTATATTGACACAATTATCAAAATGTAGCATAAGCATTGATATTAATAAAGATTTGGAAATAAGCAGTAAATATGAAGATAGATGGAAAAAACAAGGCAAAAATATTTATGACCTTACCTTAATCAACAAAGCACTATCCGAACAAATAAATCTTGAACAATCGTTCACTTTCGATAAGATAAATATTACAAACTTATCTCATAGACTCCCAAAGAAATCAGTTGTGAAAAGTGATTTTTTTGTTCATTTTGAAAATATTTTCAAAATAAACGATAATTCTATGCTTATCGAAGTAACTTTTGGAAGTTTTAATAAATCGGTAAGTAAGTTTATCCTTATAGATAATTTATATGCTAGATATTTCCAAGGAAATCCTCTCAAAACAAAAGCTAACTTAAAAGCACACCAAAAAATAAATGAGTTTTTAACAAATGATTAGAGCAAAAGACATTTATCTCTCTTACGACAAAGATAGATTTATTATAAAAAAAGGCAATTTCCATATTAGAAATCAAGAGTTCGTCTTCATAGGCGGGACAAGCGGTATGGGAAAATCAACACTTTTAAAATCTCTTTACGGTGACATTGTGCTTAGGCATGGTGATTTAGAAATCAACGGAATAAACTTAAAGAATATATCTAACGGCAATTTAAAAAAGTTAAGACGTGACATCGGAATCGTCTTTCAAGATTATAAGCTTATTAAAGAGTGGACAATAGAACAAAATATCATGTTACCGTTAATGATTAACGGCTATTCCAAAGATGTTTCTTACGAACAAGCTTTAAAACTTTTAAATCACGTCAAACTTAGTCATCGGGTTGGATATTATCCTGCAGAGTTAAGTGGCGGAGAGCAACAACGTATAGCTGTTGCCAGAGCAATAGCACATAACCCTAAAATAATACTTGCCGATGAACCTACCGGAAATCTTGATGATTATTCCGCCGAAGTAGTATGGAATTTGCTAAAGGGAGCCAATGAACAATTAGGGATTACCGTTGTTGTAGTGACACACAGAGTACCTAAAAATTTTGGACTTAATTTCAGACAACTCTCTATAGAAGATGGGGTAATCTATGAAGTTTCTTAAAAATCTCATATCATTTTGTATTCCTCTTATTACAATGTTGTTTGCACTTACTATTTTTACTATAGTATCTAGTGCCGTAGAGACATACCAAGAAAAGATAAGAAACGACTATTCAATAGTAATTGTCACAAAAACTCCTCTAGCTGCAGGAGACATATCTGAACTAGGTGGTATAGAAGTAGACCAAGTGATACCTATAGATAGAAATAAAATTGTAGCTAGTTTTAAAAATAGACTTACTCAAAATTCATTACGTTTTTTGGACCAAAGGCTACCTTATTTTTATCAAGTATATCTCAAGCAGTTCCCTACCACGTCGCAACTTGATAATATTATGGAAGAACTGAAAAACAAACCGTCGATTTATCAAATAGAGGCTTTTTCAAAAAATCATAGCCAAATATATTCTTTGTTAGTATTAAGTGCCAAGATAGTATTTATTCTATATGTCATCATAGTTCTTTTTGCAATTTTTATTATATCTAAGCAAGTTAAAATATGGTTTTATGAACATAAAGAACGTATCGCTATCATGAAGCTTCACGGTGCATCTTTACTGTATAGCGCAAAACCTATTATTGTGTTGACTTTTTTTAGTTCAATTTTGTCTAGTTGTATCGTAGTAATTTTTATAGTATTATTTAGCCAAAATAGTTCTTTGATTTTTTCTGAAGAGTTAAAAGAAATCACTACTATAAATTTTAACATTTGGTATGAATCGATTAAATTGTTATTGGTATCTTTAGCAATATCTTTTGTATCGATATTCGGCGTATTAACAAAATTAAAAATCAAGCCTAACTAAGTAAAATGAATATCTTTTTTAAGTACTTTACTATTAGTGTTATTGCTTGTAGCATCTCTATATATGCTAACGTAAAAAATATTGATGAACAAATAAACAAAAACAAAGATGTGTTGGAAGAGAGTCAAAATATTGAGAGTGAAACAAATATTAAGATTCAACTTTTAGCTAAAGAAATAGTGGTACAAAACAATGAGCTACAAATAGTTAGTAAAGATGTTAACGAACTCGAAAAACTAATTTCTAATGACCAACACAAACTATCTTCAGCAAAAGAAGAAATAGCACTTTTGAAAAAAAATGCAGACACCCTTTTACAAGACAAAAAAAATCAAGAGGAAGCTATCGTATCTACTATTATTAACGAATTTGCAATATCTTTGGGGATTCAATACTCTTCAAATAAAACAATAGAAGAACTAATAGACAAAGAGATGTATTCGTTGCTTCTTGAAAATTCTTTAGAAGAAATTAAAAAACTAGATGTACGATATTTACAAATTACCCAAAATCAAGAAGAGAATCAAAAGCAAATTGAAAAATTGCAATCTTTTATAGACCAAAACGAAAAAAAAAGAAAAGAACTTGCCGTACTATTAAAAAAGCAAGAACAAAATGTAGCAAGTCTAGAACTCAAGCATAAAGAATATCAAGCTCAACTTAAAAGTATAATTGACAAACAAAATGAACTAAATTCATTGCTTCAAAAACTTAATATTTTGAAGAAAGAAGAGAGTAAAAAAGAACAAGAAAAAGTTTTGGCAGCAAAAAAAGCCGAAGAAGACAGACAAAAAAGAGTTCAAGATGACAAATCACTTGCTTATGCACCGCAAAATAATAACGGTATTAAATCTACTAAACTAGAAAACGTAAATTTTCAAGTAAAACAAATAGGGTCTTCCGTAAAAGGCGTTGAAACAACTAGATACAAAGGTGCAAAAACAATACCGCCGTTATCTTCTTATAACGTTGTAAAGAAATTCGGTAAATATCATGACCCGATATACAAAATAGAACTTTTTAACGACTCTATAACAATGACACCGAAGACAGTAGATACAAAAGTTTATAGCGTACTTAACGGAAAAGTTGTCTATATCAAAACAAGTGCAAATTCATCCGATAACACTATTATTATTGAACATGCCAACGGTTTACATACGGTATATTCAAACTTAGAACAGATATCTCCTACAATAGAACAAAACAAACTTGTTAAACAAGGGTATGCAATAGGAAGAGTTAAAGATTCTTTAATATTTCAAGCTATTATTAACAGTGCTTTTATCAATCCTGTTGAACTTTTCGGCAATTAAAGGATAATTTTTGGCAAAGAAAAAACAAACTATATTCGAATGTCAACATTGTGGTTTTCAATCGCAAAAATGGCTTGGTAAATGCCCAAATTGCGGTGGTTGGGATAGCTTTTTGGAGCTTAACTCCGAACAAATTGAAACAATAAAACAAATATCCAAAGCTGTTACATCCTCATCAAAAGCTCTACCAATAACACAGATAGAACAAGATAACGTGACTAGATTTAGTAGTTTTGATAATGAATTTGACCTCGTTTTGGGTGGAGGGATTGTTCCAGGGAGCTTAACCTTGGTCGGTGGAAGTCCGGGAGTCGGTAAATCTACCCTGCTTCTAAAAGTTGCAGGAAATTTAGCAAAAAGCGGCAAAAAAGTATTATATGTCAGCGGTGAAGAATCCTCAGGACAAATAAAAATGAGAGCAAATAGACTAGAGGCAAATGACGACAACCTATTTTTGCTCAGCGAAATAAAACTTGAAGAGATTATGGATGAGTTTTTAAGACAAAATTACGAAATCGCTATTATCGACTCCATACAAACTATTTATTCAGACTCTATCACATCAGCTCCAGGAAGTGTGTCTCAAGTGCGAGAAATTACATTTGAACTTATGAGAAAAGCAAAAGACTCAAGTATTGCGATGTTTATTATCGGTCATATCACAAAAGATGGCTCAATAGCAGGTCCTAGAGTACTAGAGCATATGGTAGATACCGTTTTATACTTTGAGGGAGAAACGAGTAAAGAGATAAGAATGCTTCGTGGTTTCAAAAACCGTTTTGGAAGTACCAGTGAAATAGGTATTTTTGAGATGACTGAGAGTGGACTCATAAGTGCAAAAGAGATAGCTTCAAAGTTTTTCGACAAAACAAAACCACAAGCAGGATCGGCTCTTAGTGTTGCTATGGAGGGAAGCCGTGCCATAATACTTGAAGTTCAAGCTTTAGTATGTGAAAGTACTTTTCCAAACCCAAAAAGAAGTGCCACAGGATTTGATTCAAATCGTCTCACTATGTTACTTGCACTACTAGAAAAAAAACTAGATTTACCTTTCAATAGATATGATGTATTCGTAAACATAAGCGGTGGAATGAAAATAAAAGAGAGTTCCGCTGATTTAGCGGTAATTGCTGCAATAATAAGCTCTTTTAGAAACCGCCCTATTTCCAAAGAATCCGTTTTCATAGGAGAAGTAAGTCTAACAGGTGAAATAAAAGATGTCTACTCCATGGAAAACAGACTTAAAGAAGCATCGGCTCAAGGTATCACAAAAGCAATTATTGCAACAAAACCTAGTATCAAAATAGATATGAAATGTTTTGCCGTGGACGAAGTTGCCAAGATGATAGAGTTATTTTAATATTTAATCAGCTATAAGCTATAATATTACTTGTAATTTATTTAACTAAAAGGACTGTGAAAATGGCTAGAAATAAGTGTGCTAGAGTGCAAATGGAAGAGATGTATCTAAGACTTGTAATAGATTATGACAATGAAGACTTTAAAAGAGACATACAAATTGCTATAGGTAAAATAGAAAAAGAAACAAAAATGTTTCCAAGTGTAACAAGAAGAGCCATAAGTGAACATGCAGGTAATTTTTCGGTAGAATTTGATACTAGCGATTCAAGTAGAGATGCAGGAGAGTTCTGCGAAAAACTTATGAGGGAGCTTGGAATTGACAGATGTAGCGAATAATATCGATTTGGATAATCAAACCGATATAGAGTTTGACTATGATTTAATCAATAAAATCACAGCCGATTTAACCCAAAAAGAAATAGAGCTGATTATATGCCGTAATGACTATATTCAAATTCTTAATAAAGAACACAGGGGCATAGATAAACCAACTGATGTATTAAGTTTTCCACTTGAAGACATGCCCTATACACCGCTTGGAACAATAGTAGTCAGCGTAGATTACGTATCTGAAAAAGCAAAAGAGTACGGACATACGATAAACGAAGAATTAACACTTTTGTATATCCATGGACTACTGCATCTTTTGGGTTACGACCACGAAGTAGACTCTGGAGAGCACAGAGAAGAAGAAAAAAATATTATTACAAAATACAAGCTACCTTTTAGCCTTATCATAAGAAATGATGACTGATATTTTTAGGAAACATTAAATGAAAAATTTTATATTCAGAGTTGTTTTATTATCGTCTATTGTTACGTTATCAAATATATATGCACTTAACTTTAAAGTTGCTACGTATAACGTGGAAAATCTTTTTGATTTAAACAATGACGGAACAGAGTACGAAGAATATATACCCGACAATACAAACTGGAATAAAGAGACGCTAGAAGTAAAACTTACAAATATTTCTAAAGTTATCAATGACTTAAATGTTGATATTTTGGCACTTGAAGAAATAGAGTCACAAACGGCACTCGATTTACTTTTGGCACATATTCCGCAATATAAATACAATGCCTTTGTTAAAAATCCAAAATCTGCTATAGGTATTGCAGTAATTTCAAAGTATGAAATATCAAACGTAAATACCATAGAAGTGGATGCAAAAAATCCACACTCAAGACCTATATTAGAGGTAGACATTAAAGTAGAGGATAAAACCATAAAAGTTTTTGCAAATCATTGGCGTTCAAAAAATGCTAGCGAAAGTACAAGAATACCTTATGCAAAAGCTTTATATACAAGAATAAAAAAACTCCCTTGTGAAACAGACTATATAATATTAGGTGATTTTAACTCAAATTACAATGAATACGATACGTTTAAATACAATAGAATCCTAAATGATACAAACGGTATTGCAGGAATCAACGATATACTAAAAACAACAATAAACAGCACTTTTATAACAAAAGACAATCTGTATGAATGTGATGATTACGTACACTATAATCTATGGCTCGAAACGCCGTCATACAAAAGATTTAGTTATAGATTTAGAGGTTCTTACGAAACACCTGATTCTATAATAATATCAACATCGTTACTTGATGGACACATGATAGACTATGTTGATAGTTCATTTAGTGTATTTATGCCTTATTACCTTTATCAAAAAGAGTTTGTTCAAAGATGGAAAATAGACAAAAAAGGGTTTCATAAAAGACAAGGATATTCAGACCACTTGCCTATTTATGCTACTTTCTCAACAACTCCTAAAAAGTTAGACAATACAAAAAAACTTGATTTATCGAAAATATCATCTTTATATGAAATAGAATCTATTTTAACCCCGTTAACTATCAAAGATGCCGTTGTTTTATACAAAACTGCCGATTCTGCTATTATCAAGCAAGATAATGATAGAGCAATATTTATTTATAATGCAGCAAAAGAACTTGAGACAGGTAAGAAATATGATTTAACGGTCAATAAAATCTCCCTTTTTTACGGTCAAAAACAAATAACTGAAATAAACAATATCACACAAAAAGGCACTGAAACAAACTATCAAAAATATTTCTTACAAGGAAGCGGTACGGACTTTTCGGATTTTCAACTTCAAAATGAAATTATAACAGACATAAGTGGATATTTTGTGAAAAAAGAACTTAGAATAGGAAATAAATCAATAAGACTTTATGCAAAAAACAAAAACGTATTACCCCCACAAAAAAGTAATATAAGAATTAAGACTGCACACATTAGTATCTATAACAACACTCCTCAACTGATCATATATTCAAAAGATGATTATGAAGTAATAAGTATAGATAAATGATAATCAAAGCTTTCTTTACAAATAGTTTCGGTATTTTGGTATCTAGAATACTTGGATTTATACGAGACTTATTGACCGCATCTATTCTTGGTGCGAATATTTACAGTGATATATTTTTTGTAGCATTTAAACTACCTAATCTCTTTCGTACTATTTTTGCTGAAGGTGCATTTACTCAGGCTTTTATACCTGCTTATGCAAGAGCAAATAAAAAAGCAAGATTTGCAACTATTATTTTCGTCAATTTTATTGGATTTCTAATTTTATTATCTATTTTAGTAACTCTATTTTCTGCACTTGTCACAAAAATGATAGCTATCGGTTTTGATAACGAAACCATAGACCTGGCAGCCCCTTTGGTTGCAATAAATTTTTACTATTTACCTCTTATTTTTATAGTTACTTTTATGGGTGCTTTGCTTCAATACAAAAATCATTTTGCCACAACGGCATTTTCTACGGCTTTACTCAGTATAGCAATGATTGTATCATTATTGATGGCTAGAGGACTGGAACAATATGAAATAGTTTATTATTTGAGCTACGGTGTAATAAGTGGAGGAGTGCTACAAGTAATAGCCCATATCATAGCCTTAAGACAAAAAAGATTGGACAAAAACTTTATACTTGACGTAAAAAAATGGAAAACAAATACTCAAATTAAGACAAAAGAGTTTTATAATAAATTTTTTCATTCTACTCTTGGTTCGTCAACTGCCCAAATATCAGCTTTTATTGATACATGGCTTGCATCATTTTTAGTCAACGGTAGTATAAGTTATCTGTACTATGCGAATAGACTTTTTCAACTACCGTTAGCCCTTTTTGCTATAGCATTGTCGGTTGCCCTATTCCCCTCTATCGCACGTGCAATAAAAAACGACAATCAAGAATCCGCTATTATAATGCTTAGAAAATCATTTTGGATACTTTTGGGGCTTCTTGGTGTAGCTACCTTAATCGGTTCTGTTTTTGCCCATGAAATAGTTTGGCTTTTATTTGAAAGGGGTGCTTTTACAAGTGAAGACACCAAAAATACGGCATTAGTTTTGATAGCATATATGATAGGGTTGATACCTTTTGGACTAAATAAAATATTTGCACTTTGGCTATATGCACACCAAAAACAACTAAACGCCGCCAAAATATCAGCCAAATCTTTAATAGCAAGTATCACTTTTTCTTTGATATTAATAGTACCGTTTGGTGCTTTTGGACTTGCATTATCTTCAACTTTAGGTGGTTTTATATTATTATATCTAACTATCAAAGAATTCGGCTTTAGACTGTTTTGGCAAAGAATAATAAAGATTTAGGTAAAATACCCCCCCATGAAAGAATTATTACTACAATACCTACCTTACTATAAGAACTATATAAGAAAATTTGTTTATGCCATTATAGGCATGATTTTAGTCGCCATAGGAACAAGTGGAACTGCTTATGTCATAAAACCTGTACTTGATGAAATATTTATTAACAAAGATTTGCAGATGCTTTATATGTTGCCATGGTTAGTAGTTGCATTATATTTTGCAAAAGGGTTCGGTAAATATATACAAGTTTACTATATTTCATACATTGGTCAAGATATTATAAGAATCGTAAGAGACAAACTACTATCGCATATCATGTCTTTGGATATAGCTTTTTTCAATTCAAAACACGGTGGAGTGTTAATAAGCCGTATTACCAATGATATAAATCGTATTCAAAGTGCCGTTTCAACTCAAATTGCAGAACTCATTCGTGAATCGCTTACTATTTTAGCACTCATCGGTGTTGTAATTTATCAAAGTCCTACACTTGCTTTTTACGGTCTTGTCGTTTTACCTATTGCTATTTATCCACTGTCTGTTTTAGCTAAGAAAATGAAAAAACTATCCTTTAAATCACAAGAAAAAATAGCCGATATCACTACACATTTAAGTGAAATATTTAACAATATTGAAATAATAAAAGCCAATTCGACACAAAATATAGAAACAGTTAAGTTTGCAGAACATAATAAAAATTACTTTAATATAAATATGAAAAGCGTAAGAACAAACGAATTAACCTCACCTCTTATGGAAACACTTGGGGCATTGGCAGTAGCAGTCGTTATTATAGTAGGAGGTAGAGAGGTTATCGAAGGCAATTTAAGCGTAGGTGCATTTTTCTCTTTTATGACTGCATTATTTATGCTTTATACACCAATCAAAAGAATTGCATCATTGTATAATTCAATGCAAGATGCTACGGCAGCCAATCATAGAATCAATGAGATTTTAACTTTAACGCACTCTATTAAAAACGGAACGAAAATATTATCGGAAAATATTAATGAAATAAAATTTGAGAATATCGAGTTACATTATGGGAATAAACAAGCTCTAAAAAATATTAATCTAACGGCTAAAAGAGGTCAAAAAATAGCTTTAATAGGTGATAGCGGCGGTGGCAAAAGTTCACTTGTAAATCTTATTATTAGGTTTTACGACCCAAGTAACGGCAAAATATCCATCAACGACATAGATATAAGAGATTTTGATTTAGAAAGCTTAAGAAATAATATATCAATAGTCACTCAGAGAATATATATTTTTAATGATACCATAGCGAATAATGTAGCTTACGGTAATATTTATGATGAAAACAAAGTAAAAGAGGCACTGAAACTAGCTCATGCAGATATATTTGTATCCAAAATGGAAAATGGAATACATACGATGCTCGATGAATTCGGTACTAATCTATCAGGTGGACAAAGACAACGTATAGCAATAGCAAGAGCATTATACAAAAATCCACAAATTATAATATTTGATGAAGCAACTTCTGCATTGGACAATGAAAGTGAGTCTATTATAACGGATGTCGTCAATGAAATAAGTGAGAATAAAATAGTTTTTGTAATTGCACATAGACTTTCAACAATAAAAACGGCAGACTTTATAGGAGTATTTAAAGATGGAGAAATAGTAGGATTTGGAACGGACGATGAATTAAAAGCGACTTCTAAAGAGTATTTGAAACTAATTAATCATTAATTCAATATATTTACACTTAATTTTACCTAATCTAAAGTCTTTTTATAATAATATTATTCCATATGAAATAGAGGCAGTATTATTATGTTTAAAACTTTAAAAAATTTTATTTTTAGCATTAATGTAGCTTTAGTCACTGTTTTGTTTTTGATTATATTCTCATTCGCAACTTATCTACAACACTACTTTCATACAAAAAGAGGCGGTAAGACAAGCCAATATTATTTCTAATCAAGTTTTTTCATCTATGTTTCAAGTCATGAAAAGGGGTTGGACGAGAACCGAATTAAATGATTTTACGAATTCTCTCAAAAAGAACTTCAATAGTACGAATTATAGTATAAATATCCATAGAGGAAGTAGCGTAAATGAACTTTTTGGTTTTGTAAATGAAAATCAAAAAGATGCTATGATTTTGGAAGCTTTTGAAAAAGGTGAACAAATCACTATTTTTAAAGATAATACTCTACGTAATATTAGGCCTATAATACCAAAATTTAAATCTGAAGTGCAATTTTTTAGGTCAAAAAATTACACTTCAGATTTAAATTTTGGACTTCAATATCATCAAATGTTTGATTGGCTGTAAATTTTCTCATCTCTCCAAAAT
>DYJR01000010.1 GCA_020723015.1 Arcobacter nitrofigilis | reverse complement strand
AAGCACGCCCTAAAAAAAGTTTAGCTATTTAAGCTATTCTTTATAGGATGGTTTTTTGATTAGTTATTTTAAATTGTATCATAATCTTAAACATACTTATGCTAATCTTCCAAAAAATTTAAGCACAAATATAATGAACGAAAACAAACTCACTCTTACTATACTTATGATACTTGCCATGACCATCTGGGGTGGCGGTTGGATAGCAAACAAACTTATCGTATATGAAGCAAATATAGTAGTCCTTACTTTTTGGAGATTTTTTATCACCCTCCTTACTATTCTTCCCCTTTTGTTTATCGTAAAAGAGAAAATCATCTTCAACAAAAAGATTTTCAAACTCACTACTATAGGTGCATTTTTAAACATCTCTTTTATGCTTATAGCTTTTGTGGGAGTTATGCACGGTTTTGCAGGAAGTGCAGGAGTTATTATCACCACCATAAGCCCTATGGTTACGTTTTTTTTGGCTAGTTTTCTTTTTGGATACAAGCTATCACCGAAACAACTTTTGGGGCTATTTTTAGGCTTTTTAGGTGGGCTTTTTATGTTTCAGATTTGGAACTTTGATATTATCGGTCTTTTAAATGACGGAAGTATATATTTTATTTTAGGTGCGATTATATGGTCTTTTGTCACTATCAATTCCCAACAAGCATCAAAATACACCAACCCAATCCACTACACTATTATACTTACGTTCATAGCAATGCTTTGTTTATTTGTAGTAGCCTATCCTCTTGGATTGTCTGTTATCTTTGAAAAAGATTTGAAATTTTGGTTGGCTCTTATTTATATCTCATCTTTTGGGCAAGGAATAGCTACTACCATATACTATTTTGCATCTTCCAAACTAGGTAGTGCCAATACAAGCTCTTATATGTTTATTATCCCCGTATCTGCACTATTTTTTAGCTACCTTATACTTGACGAAGTACCGAACTTTTTCCTTATTACAGGTGGAATTATCAATATACTTGCACTTTATATCATAAGTTCAAAAATTACACAAAAGTAATAAATTTATTGTATAATATCCCAAAATCAAAGGATAAAATATGCAAAATAGTATTTTATTTGTATCGGTAGAGTTACCAAGACCCATCACAAAATATGAGCTTGAAAAAGAGTTTCCGTCTCTTATTCTCACATCCATAGAAAACTCGCTTGTAGCAGAAATATCAAACGATAAATTTGTTTTTACCACAACATTTGGGGTTATTACCTTTTGTAATTTCTCACACGATGAGATAAAGTCGTTTTTGGCTAGATTAAATATCAAAGAGGCAAACCACTTCACTACGGCACTTATAAACCAAGACTATCCTATGATAATCTCACCTGAATTTGACAAACCATTGATAGATTCACACACTATCAAATATAATAAATTCAACAAATCAATAGCTTCCATCATATCACTTGCCCTATCCCAAAGTGTGGGACTAGAGATAAGAGAAAAATCACTAGAGCAAAAAATGCTAGAAAGTAGAAAGCTTTATGAAGATACTACAAAACTTAAAATCAAAGATCGAAACAACCTAATGAATTTCACTAGTTCCATAGCTCAAGAGAGATTTGAAATACTAAACAAACTCTACTTACTAGACAAACCTGATATTATTTGGGATGATTTGGAGCTAGAATCACTATACAACCAACTATCAGTTCAACTAGAACTCAAATCGAGATTTGAAGTTATCGAGTACAAAATCTCCTACCTCAAAGAATCGGTAGAGTTTGCGACAGACAGAGTCAATCAAAAATCTAGTGAATACTTAGAGTGGATTATTATATGGCTTATCGTTATAGAAGTTATCTTTAGTATTTGGAGTTATATTATACAGCCCCTTATAGCCTAAGCTTTCTTGCTAATTCAAGTGCAACACTTTTTAATATCTGTTACTCTTGATATAGTGCTATGACGAAGTCGTTTTGGTTATTGTAAGGGGTTCTTTGCAAGAACTCTTTAAATACGGTTATATCATGAATCTCACCGAGTGTACTTATCAAGTTTTTTAGCTGTTTTGCTCTTACCTTGTCATGATGTTTGAAAAGTTTGCTTTGATACAAATAGTAGTTTAACCATTTACGTAAACTATGGTATTTTACGTCATCATCTTTTGATTTTATCTCTTTAGCATAAAACCTGACTTGCTTGTAAACCTTGTTGATATTGTCAAAAATTACTTTGTCATCGTCTTTTTTAAAAGTGTAATATTCAATGTTGGATAAATTCTCTTTGAGTCCATGTTCTATCGAATCTCTTATTTCTCGTACGTCTATTTGTTCTTTTGAATCTTTTATCAAAGTCAAAATCTTCAAATAACTATCTTGGTCTAAGGAGTATTTTTTGACTATCTTGAAGTATAAATCTTGTAGTCTTTTATTGTCTCTGACGTGTGAACATTTTGTCGCATATTTTTTATATAACTCGTTTTGTTCTTTGAAAAACCCTTTTTCAAATCATAACTAAAAATATGAAGTAAGGCTCTTAATTTTTTGAATCTTCTACGTATTTGATGGATTGCTTTATCATCAAACATATTTTTATCACGGCAATATCTAATCACCTCTTTTATATGTTTTTTGATGTGCTTTTGAAGTTGCTTGTCTATATCTTTTTCAAATGATAGCACGGAAGGCATAGCAAACCTTTACATTGAACTTATGCAACAATTCTACTATTTTATTACTCAATATTATTATATTGTCTATTTTTCTCAGGTGTATAGATTAAAAACTGTCACTCTGAACTTGATTCAGAGTCTCTTTTATATTTAATTGTACCCGTCCTATTTTTCCAAAAGTTAGGAACTACTCAAGCAGTGATTAGTAGAATTGAAAACGGCTCGGTTAATATAGGAATAGACTTTTTGCAAAAAATAGCAAATACTTTCAATAAAAAGATTGATATTAAAGTAGCTTGACAATATTAAGTGGAACAACTCCACTCCCTATTCCGCTCAAACACATCAAAAAGCAGCTCTTTCAAATCTTTTTTTATCTCTTTTGAAAGCTCTTTTTTGTCACAATAAATAAAAAACGGCACGGTATTAAGCATAGACTTTTTAAGCCTTTTTCGTAGTGTCGAGACCTCATCGATAGATACTAGTTCCTCACCGCTAAAAAGTTGAAAATCTTTAGAAACACCAAGACTAAATGAAACTATTTGATAAGACAAGAAAAGTTTTTCTTTTGATTCGTGGTATGATATGAAATTATCAAGGGAGTTTTTTAGAATTTGAAGTTTTGACGGGCTAATATATCCAAAACTCTCACGAAATTGGTATTTTTGAGTAGTAGAAAATTCCAACACACCATACAAGTCATTTAAGTTTTTCCAAATTGAGCGAAAATACTTTTTACCAAACAAAACCTCTTCAAAAATCATCAAAACTTTTTGCTTATTTTTGGTATCAGTATCATATTTGAGTGCAAAATACTCCTCTTTGAAAAGTGAAATAAGCCAGTTTTCATCAAGCAAACTAATAGTATCTAGTTTTTGCTCTAGCCCTTTTACCTTATCAAACTTCCATAGCATTGAAATATCATTGTTTTTTCTTGAACCTTGAAGGAAAGATTTATTTGCAAGATATGCGATAAGGCTTTCAAGCATCGCATCTTTTCTAGCTATTTGATGATGAAAAATTACCTTTTTGTATAGATTGAACCTCATCTCAAGCATATGTTCTATGTCCAAAATAGCACTATCACAAAAAGATATATAATACTCTTTTTTCCGTTTTGTAAGAACACTTTGCTTTGCAATTCTAAGCAAATCAACAGCCCCGCCTATGTATCCCGAAGCCAACATATCACGGTTTATATAATCAAGCCTATCTGCATCTATCGTGGAGTCTATCATACTATGCAACACCCCAAAATCAAATCCACAAAATTCCCTATCTTTCAAAATATGCTCAACCACGCTATAAACAACTTTGATATAATCCCTATCATCACACAAACCAAAATACTGAACTAGCTCATATTCAAACAACATCTTACAAAAAGAAAGCCCCATAGCCTCATGCAATACTTCATCTTGGTTATTTGTAATACTGTTATAAAACTCCAAAAACTCAACTTCTTCTCTATTATGACTCGATTGTTTTGAAAGTTTTGAATAAATACTTTGTAAGGCATATTCTACCTGATGAGAAAATGGAAGATGACCCACGTCATGCAAAAGTCCGCAAAGTCTTATAGCTTGTAAAGATATTATATAAGCATATCGCTCTTTATCGTTTTTTAAAGGTACCAAAAACTGATACAATGTCTCATCTACAAACAACTTACTTTTCTCTATTTTTGTAGATATTTGCAAAGACGATTCGGTTTTTTTGATAGCTTTATAAATATCTTTTAGAAGTTCGCTTCTCAAATCGGACTTTGCATTGAGTAAAGCACTTTTATACATATGTGAAGCAAGATGCATGGTTCCAAGAGAATGGATATATCTTTTCGTATTGATAGAAGGAAAAGAAAAATAAGCTAGTGCATTTTGAGTAATAAACTGCAATCTACTCAAAATCTTTGTTTGTAAAATCCTACCCTCAAACTTCGTACATTCGATATGACTGTAAATATTATCGTTTATAAATCTATTGGTCATTTTCTAGTTTCAAAAATTCTCTCACTAAACTGTGCAAATTTACCGCGAACAGCTTTTTCAAGCTCTATCGCAAACATATTTAGTTCATTGTGTTTGTGTTTTGTTTGTTTTAATAAAGTCGTAAGACCGTTATTATATTTGTTTAGATACAAGTTATCTATTTGTCTATTTGACCCTATCACTATCGCCATACAGCTCTCATCAAGCCTAGAAAGGATAAGTTGAGTTGTCTTTTCACTACTATTTTGCCACTCATCCATTATCACTATAGAACCACTCAATGTCCTTCCCCTTGCTTCACCGGGCCAAAGGGTAGATATACCGTATTTGCCTATCAACTCTTCCGTTTTTGATTTGATAGATTCCAAATTATCGGCATTACTCCCTTTTTTTATCTGTTTTTTCGCGATAAATTCCATAGTATCGGCTAACGCCATATTGTATATTCTAAATTTCTCATCATTCCCCGACAAAAACCCCACTTCAGCACCTTTATCTATGGACTCTATAGAGTTTCTTACATACACTATCTTATCATACAGCCCTTTGTCTATGAGTCTCATAGCCGCCACAAACGACATCAAAGTCTTACCGCTTCCCGCTTTTGCATCAATTACTAGCAAATTATATACATTTTCTATTATCGCTTTTACAAAGAATTTTTGTTTTAAATTCGCAGGTTTGACACATAATGCGTTAAAATCGCTATCATCTACTATCATTACCCTCTCTCCGGCAATAATACCGTACATACTGTTACCGTCGCTTGAATCAAAACAATAAGAAAAATTCTCAGGTCTATGATTTGGGTCTAATTCTTTTATGGATTGAAAATTTAGCCTATTAAAATAAATAGACTCAAGATTTATGGTTTTTACAAACTCAAAATCAGGAACTTCGCTTTTATCATCATTTAGCGTTTGAGTTTTTAGATTTTTAAATAGTGCAAATGTTCTAGCATATATATCTATAGACAAAAATATAACCTTCTTGCCTATATAATACTCTTTTGCAATCTCTGCTACTTCGATGATTCTTTTGTCGTTGCTTTCGGAGATATTATGCTGTTCTATTTGACTGTCGTATTTATCTTTTGAGATTATGTGGATGATTATATCGTCTTTATAAAGCTTTACGACTTTATAATTCTTTTTTAAATCAACCTCTTTTATCTTAGTAGATGCCAAAAATCTGGCAAATTCCCTAGAATAAAACCCAAGTTCGTTGGTAAGTTTCTTTTTATCCTCAAGTTCAAGCAAAACCGTTTCAGGTATTACCACTATATTGGAACCATTGTCACTTATATTTTTTATATTTTGCAAATTCTGCAAAATGATGTTTGTGTCTATTACATATACTTTATCTTTTTTCATAAAGAAATGATAGATAAAGTCGGTTACAATTAAGAGACAAATTTTGATGTTTTAATACAAATTCAATAGTTTTGTGATACAATATGTAATACAAAATGCAAGGAGCTGAAAATGTTATCAATTCGTTTAGATAATTCAACTCAAAACCAACTAAACATTTATGCACAAAGTAAACAAACTTCAAAAAGCAAAATAATAAAAGATGCCCTAAATTGCTATTTCGAGCTGCTAAAACAAGAGTCAAAATCAAAAACTCCATACGAAACAGGTGCGGAGCTGTTCGGTAAATACGGAAGTGAACAAGGTGATTTATCAACTACATACAAACAAAAACTAAAGAAAAAACTAAATGAAAAAAACTCTCATAGATAGTGGTCCGATAATAGCCCTTTTTGATAAAAGTGATAAATATCACTCAAAGGTTTTAAATTTTATCAAAACTTTTTATGGTGAGTTTTTCACATCTTGGGCTGTTATTACAGAAGTTTCACATATGCTTGATTTTAATCTTCAAGTACAAATTGACTTCCTCAAATGGATTGAATTGGGTGGCATTACTCTTTACAATATACCTCAAGATGAAATTGTCAACATAAGATTTATGATGGAAAAATATAGCGATGTCCCTATGGACTTGGCAGATGCCACTTTGATGTACATAGCCAATAAGGAAAATATCAAAGATATAGTAAGTATCGATAGTGACTTTGATATTTATAAAACACTCAAAAAACAAAATCTAAATAATTTACTAATTTAACATTCACGGTTAGCATATCGTCACTCTGAACTTGATTCAGAGTCTATTTTATGTTTAATTGTATCTCGTATCTTCATGATATAATAAAATTCAAGATGAATGCCACTTTTTTTAAAAAAAGTTGCGTAAAAAAGCGGTGCAAGGAGTTACAATTTTTGGAATTTATTTTCAATTTTTGTTAAAAACTCAAAACTCACTTCGTTCAAACAGTTGAGTTTTCTTAACACAAAAATCTCAATAAATTTTAATCCAAAAATTATAAATTGCACCATCTGCGGTATCGCTAAAGCGATGATTATTTGATATTCTTTGTTGCTATTTCAGTCTTAATTTGGCTTGAGGAAATTTTCATTTTGTGGTCTAACCTTTTTTAAACACACAAACAACCGACTAAAACATCAAGATACAAAAAACATATTTATTAGATAAACACTCACAAAAGAAAAAAGTATCCCATATCCCACTATAGCTGCACTAAGCCTTGGTGCAAGTCCTGCCATAGATGCCACTACTCCTGCAGTTATCATAGGCCCCATAGCACTTTCTAGTATAGATACATCCGTGGCAAAACCGCTAAAACCAAATATTTTACATACCACGATAGCTACCAAAGGTGCAAATACAAGCTTTGTTATCAAAGCTACGCTAAAAGGCTTTAAAGTTCCGCTTGGAAGTTTTAGTTGAAGTTGCAAACCTACCGATACAAGAGCAAGTGGTACGATAGTAGCAGACAACATCTCAAAAGTTTTGATAATAGCACTCGGATATTTAAAATCACCAACCAAAAATGCAAATACAAGTGCTATAAAAGGGGGAAAGGTAATCACTTTTTTTACCATATCCCTTATGCTAAACCCGTTTGCATTTGTGTATAGACTAACTATCAAAGTACCGTAAGTAGCCAAAGCCAAAAAAGTCCCTATTTGGTCATATATCACGATATATGGCAGTGATGCTTGACCTAGATATGATGTAATCATAGGGATACCCAAAAACGACGTATTTCCCAAAACAGCCACAAGCAACAAACTACCCGTAACATCCCGCACAAAGTTCATTACTTTTGAAAGTATTATTATCAATACGGCACTACTTAGCATAACAACCCAAGATATAACAATAGGTGTCAAAACATTTGAATCTATTTTAATAGTAGGGATTTTTAATAAAACAAGTGCAGGAAGTGCAATATATATAAGGAATTGGTTGAGGATTATAGGGGCTTTATCATCAAAAATCTTACCCTTGCTAAAAGCATACCCTATAGCAAGGGGTAAAATGATGACAAAAAAACTTTCCATAAGTTTTATTTTGTGTTACGCAAAGCTACCTAAAGCCATAAGTTTTGCATATCTTTTTTCATATCTCTCTTGCGGAGTCAAGCTTCTTAACTCTTTTACGCTATTTAAGAAATAATCACCCAAAGCTTTTATCGCTTCTTCTTTTTCTCTATGTGCACCTATCAAAGGCTCATCTATAATATCATCTATAAGTTTTAATTCATACAAGTCGTTAGAGCTTATTTTAAGTGCTTGTGTTGCAGTTTCTACTTTTGTAGAATCATCCCAAAGTATTGCAGAACACCCTTCAGGTGAAATAACCGAAAATACGCTATATCTCATCATTGCAAGTTTATCGGCTACACCTATAGCCAAAGCACCACCGCTTCCACCTTCACCTATTACGATAGAAACGGTAATCGTATCAAGGTCGCTTAACTCATAAAGATTTCTGGCTATCGCTTCACTTTGGCTTCTCTCTTCTGCACCGATTCCTGGATATGCACCCGGAGTGTCCACAAGCATCAAAATAGGAATACCAAATTTCTCAGCCAATTTTGCCGCACGAAGAGCTTTTCTATAACCTTCAGGATTTGGCATACCGAAATTTCTCATAATTTTGTTTTTCGTGCCACGCCCTTTTTGTTCACCGATAACCATAACTTTCTCATCACCGATATAACCCATATAACAAACTATTGCATTATCATCGGCAAAATGTCTATCACCGTGTATTTCATACGCATCTCTCATCAAAACTCTTATATAATCAAGAGCATAAGGACGGTCAGGGTGACGTGCTAGTTTTAACTTTTGATAGTCAGTTAAATTTTTATATGTTTTGACAACTTCACGATCTAATTTTTGTTTTAAAATCTCAACTGCGTGTTCGTCAGCTTTTGTTTTAGCTACAATTATCTCTTCTTCAATTTTTTGTAAATTTTGTTCAAAATCTAAATAAGTTGCCAAGTTTAGCCCTTAATTTGAATATTTTTTAAATATAACAACGCCGTTTGTTCCACCAAAACCAAAAGAGTTACTCATAACTATATCAAGGTTTGCTTTTCTAGCCACGTTCGGAACATAATCAAGATCACAATCTTCATCAGGATTTTCATAGTTAATAGTCGGAGGTATAATACCTTGCTCCATTGATTTAAGACAAATTACCGCCTCTATAGCCCCTGCAGCTCCTAGACAATGCCCTATTTGACCTTTTGTCGAACTTACCGGAGGACAATTTTCTTTACCGCCGAAAAGCATTTTAAGTGCAGCCGTTTCATTTTTGTCGTTTGCCGGAGTTGAAGTACCGTGAGCATTTACGTAATCTATTTTGATTGTTCCGCCAAGTTTTGCTTTAGCCATCTCATAAGCTGCTTTCATAGCTCTATAAGGACCTTCAACTACAGGAGAAGTGATGTGATTTGCATCACCACTTTCACCGAAACCTATGATTTCAGCATATATTTTTGCACCTCTAGCTTTTGCACTTTCAAGTTCTTCAAGCACTAGTGCACCGGCACCCTCACCCATTACAAACCCTTCTCTCTCTTTATCAAAAGGACGACTAGCTCTTTTTGGTTCTTCATTTCTTGTAGCAAGTGCTTTCATAGCAGTGAAACCACCAACACCAGCTCCGCAAATAGCTGATTCAGCACCTACAACTAACGCTCTATCAGCTCCACCGCATATTATTGTTTTGAAAGCTTCACTTATACCGTGTGTTCCTGCAGCACATGCAGTTACTACAGATAGGTTAGGTCCTCTTACACCGTGTTCTATAGACACGAAACCGCCTAGCATATTTACAAGAGCAGAAGGGATAAAAAACGGAGTAATTCTTTTTGGTCCTTGTGTCTGACATACTACGGAGTTTTTCTCGATATTCCCTAATCCACCTATACCTGAAGCTGAAATCATAGCAAATCTCTCTGCCATATCTTCTGAAACTTTATTGTTTTCATCAACAATCTTAGCATCTTTCATAGCTTCGTTTGCAGCTTTAAGACCAAGTTGAATAAATCTATCAGCTTTTTTTACTTCTTTCTTTTCCATTACGGTACTTGGATCAAAATCTTTCACTTCACCGGCTATTTGCACGGGGTATTCAGCTATGTCAAATAGTGTTATAGTATCTATACCACACTCACCTGCAACTATTTTATCAAATGATTCGTCACAGTTGTGACCTAGTGAATTTATCATCCCAACACCAGTTATTACTACTCTTCTCATTATTACTCCAACATTATATTATGTATTCAATTTTTTGCAAAAACTCAATATATAATATAAGGTCGATGATAACACCGACCTTAAACTATATAAAACTATTTGTTATCTTCGATATATTTGATAGCATCACCAACAGTCATGATTTTTTCAGCATCTTCATCAGGGATTTCTATTCCAAATCTCTCTTCTAAAGCCATAACCAACTCAACAACGTCTAGTGAATCTGCACCCAAATCTTCAATGAATTTAGACTCAGCTTTTACCTCATCTGGATTGCAGTCAAGTTGCTCAACAACTACATCTTTAACATCATCAAATAATGCCATTTTGTTTCCTTTTTGTAAAATTTCACTTAATTATAGCAAATTTTCTTTAAATCTAAACTTTAAAAACACTTTCCAACAAATTATGTATCAAAATATGTTACTTTTTTTATACGTATAAACCACCGTTTACTTTCAATATTTCCCCTGTTATGTAGCTAGAATGGTCGCTCAATAAAAACGCAACGGCACCTGCTACCTCTTTTGCATCACCGAATCTTTTTAGAGGTATATTTTTCTCATATTCCGCTTTTATTTCAGGTTTTAGCTCATCGGTCATGTCTGTTGCTATAAATCCAGGAGTTATACAGTTGTATCTTATTCCTCTTGCGGCACCCTCTTTTGCAAAAGATTTAGTCATAGTATTTAGTCCACCTTTACTTGCGCTATAATTCACCTGACCGGCATTTCCCATTTCTCCTACTATTGAAGAGATATTTACAACACTTCCAAATCTTGCTTTAGACATAGTTTTTAAGGCTTCTCTACACCCTATAAAAGCACTTGTAAGGTTTGCATCTATTACAGATGTGAAATCTTCTAGGCTCATTCGTAGAGCCAGTTTATCTTTTGTAATACCAGCGTTATTTACAAGATAGCTTATCTCACCGTCACACTCTACGATAGTTTTTATCATCTCAACAAACTCCGCTTCATTTGTTACGTCTGCTTTTACTACTGCAGCATTTCCACCGTTTGCTATAATCTCATCTTTTACTTTATCTGCAGCTTCTGCACCGCTTCTATAGTTTATCCATACTTTCAAACCATACTCTGCCAACTCTTTTGCTATGGCAGCACCTATTCCTCTACTTGCACCTGTTACTAATACATTTTTACCGCTAAATTTCATATTTCTTCCTTTCTTATTAATTTAAAATTCGATATTCAACACTCAAAATTTTGTTAAAGATCTTTCGCCATCACAAACATATCCGCAAAATCATCTTTGTATGTCAAACATCTATCACATATATCACCTCTGCCTTTATATGCAAACGCCGTTTTGCACTCATTACAAGTATGATAGTCATAATGCACGAGCAAATCGGCTTGATCAAACATAAACCGAGTCAAATCTACGGTTGCAGGTGAGGTGATAGCATTTGGTTCACAAACCATTTTACATACTCCGCACCCTATGCACTTACCGCTTTGGAAAAATATCCCGTCATTTTCACTAGTCCTAAAAAGTGCCTCAGTAGGACAGAAATGGGCACATTCACCGCAGTTTGTACAGGCTTGAAAATCTATCTCTTTATTTGCTATCAAACCTTTTACGGTTTTTATATTTTCCACGTTCAAATCTTCCGATATTAATTTCAAAGAATTTTTAAGAAGCGTGAGTTTCGGAGGAACGTATTTTTCTAATTTCTTAAGCTGTTTTGATGCGTTCTCATCTGTTTTTATCTCTTTTGTTATAGTGAAAATATTTTTAAGTAATCCTCTTTTTTTTGTATCGGTAGTGGTTTCTTTAAATACACTTTTTGCTCTATAAGGTAAATTCAACTGCTCCAAAAATTCATTTGCCGTATCTATTTTGTCATTGATATATTTTGACATCGTCTCTTTTGTGTGAGATGTAGTGACAAACTCTATATCACTTTTCTTTCTAAGTAGTATTGAGACTATATGATGGGCATCAAACATACCAAAAGTCGGAACATCTACGCCGTCAACTACGCTAGTTTTATCTTTTTGAACAAAATCAAGAATAAAACCGCTCATATCGAAACTTTCCAAACTTAGCGATTCCGTCGGACAACTACCTATACACTCACCGCAATTTGTACAAAGTTCCGTATCTAAAGTAATTTTCTTTTTGAATATACCCAAAGCGTTAATATCACATATATTGATACATTTGCTACATTGATTTTGCGAGTTATCGTGTCTTAGACACCTAAGAGCATCAAGTACGAAAAACTCTTTTCTTTGTAAAAATACGTCTTCTCTCATTTATACCCCTCTTTTATTATCCCATATACGAATATGTAATCTATCGCTGTATTTAAAGCCGTACTTCACGCAAAGCTCTATAACATACAAAGAATTTTTGACTATCTCATCGTTACTATCGCCTTGAGGCATCAAAAACACATCAACATACGGCAAATTAGATAATATATCTTTAATCTCTACTATTATATTTTCATCATTTTGGCTTACCACAAATTTCAAGTATGACTTTCCGCCGTTACTTATCATCTCTTGCAAAGCCTCATGATTGACCCTTTTTTTATATGATTCATTGGCATTACTTAGCTTAACGCTTATAGAGTATAAAATCTCCTTTTGATATGGTTTGTCTATTTTCATATCAAGTGAACCGTTTGTTTCTATTGTTACGTTAAAACCTTGCGTTACATAATACTCCAAAAGCTTTTGAAATTCCTCGTTTTTCCAATAAATCATAGGCTCACCGCCTGTGATAACAATATCAGGTTTATATTCTACAGGTAAAATCTTTGCAACTTCGGCTATTACGGTTTCACTATTTTCATAACTCGTCCAAAACTTCTTAAACTCGTTATCCACGGCATAATAACTATCACACCCGAATTTTTTAACTCCGCTTGGAGTCGTATATTCTACACCGAAGCCGTTACAATCAAAATTACATCTTCCAAAACGGATAAATACAGACGGTGTCCCTATCTTTTTACCCTCACCTTGTATGGTAGGGCCAAAAATCTCGGTAATATCAAGCATGAACTATACTCTTGCTTTTTGGTGTCTCATAAAATTCAAGATGAGAAACTTTGATATTTAGTTTATCCATTTTATGTTGTACTATTTTTAAAAGCCACGCCGATAGATTTTCACTAGTAGGTACAAAATCGACTATCACAAACCCCTCATACATCTCGTAGATATAAGAAGGCTCGTCTTTTATCAAAGTCAAATCAACTATTTTATACCCTTGTTCAAGAGTTCTAAGATTTTGTTTATCGGCAAAATGGGGAAGCATAGTAGGAAATAAAGGGTCATTTATATCTATTATAAATTTATGGTCAAGTACATCATCCAAAAATGCTTTAAACCAGTTAAGATGGTTGAAATCTGTCACCATACCGTTTTTTAGCTCACTTGCTTCAAGAAAAACCACAATCTTACCTTGATGACCGTGAAGATGTCTACATTTTAGGCAAGGGTCCATACTATAATCGCTATTTAACTCTTGCGACCAAACCCTATGACCGTAGCAAAAATCAAACTCTTTGGATATTTGCCACTTCATATTTGCTTCTCATAAGGTATTTTGTCCATTTGACCTGCTTCTTCAAACCCTTTAAGTCTCAATCTACAGCTATCACATACCCCGCAAGCCTCTTTTGAGTTTTTATAACAACTCCATGTTAGCTCCAAAGGTACGCTTAATTCCAATGCTTTTGATACTATCTGAGCCTTTGAAAGATGTACGAGTGGTGTCAAAATATTTAGTTTCGTCTCTTCTTTAGTACCTAGATTGATAGTTTTTGTCATACTTGTTATAAATTCATCGGTACAATCAGGGTATCCGCTACTATCTTCTTCAACTACACCTATGAAAATAGCCTCAGCTCCCTCTTTTTCGGCAACAGCCGTAGCAATAGACAAAAATATACCGTTTCTAAAAGGTACATAAGTAACAGGAACACCCGGTTTTATACCATCTGTAGGAACTTCTATAGCTTCATCGGTAAGTGCAGAAACACCGATAGTTTTAAAAAACGGTATATCAATTTCGTATTTTGAACCTACATTTAAAGCATCACAAATATCTCTAAATGCCTTTAGTTCTCTATCTTGTGTTCTTTGCCCATAATTAAAATGCAGTGCCACTAGCTCATAGCCGTTTTGTTGCGCTATAAAAGAAGCCAAAGTAGAATCCATACCACCGCTTAAAATACATATTGCTTTTTTCATCTAGTCAAAAAATCCTTATATTCGTTTGTTAAAAAATTCCAATTAATAGGCAACACCTTAACAACATCATTTTCTTTTAAATCAGCCACATCGCTATCAAGTGCTACCAAAGAGTTACAACCGCTAAGTACGCTTACCATACCTGGGGATGTTTTTGAAGCTGGTGCAAAACTTTCACCGTCAAAAAAGCCCGGCATTATAGTGATACGTCCTGCTTTATTTTTTATATCTACACCTAGTTTTGAGAGTATAAAACTATGATATTTTTTACTTGACCCTTTTAGCGATTCAACAGCTATTTTCCCGAATATTTCAAATATCAAACCTGCTGCTAAAGGGTTACCCGGTAAATTTAAAACATAAGTATCACCTATTTTTCCAAAAACCGTAGGTTTGCCCGGTTTGATTATAATACCGTCAAAAATAGTCTCAAATCCAAGCTCACCGAAAGCACCCTTTGTAAAATCAGCCTCACCTACGCTTACCCCACCTGTAGTTATAATAAAATCAGCCCTTAAAGCATTTTTGATTATATTTTGCAAAGCTTCCAAAGAGTCGCTAGATATTTTGGTAAAGGTAACATCACATCCAAGTTCTTTACAACGTGACACCAATGACGGCGTATTGGAATTATAAATTTGGTGAGATTCTATTTTTTCATAATACTGTTTTAGTTCGTCACCGCTTGCAAATACCACTACTTTTGGTTTTTGATATGCTTCAATATGAGTAATACCCATAGAAACCAAAAGAGTTATTTTGGCAAAATTTATCTCTTCACCTACACAAAGTAGCTTATCACCCTCTTTTATATCTTCTCCAATAAATCTTACGTTTTGCATTTTTCTGATTTGCGGTATTTTGATATTACCGTTTGATAAATGTTCAACATCTTCTTGTGGAACTACTGCCGTGCAGTTTTTAGGGATTCTAGCCCCCGTCATAATTTTGACACACTGACCTTTTGAGAGTGTTATATCTTTATCTTCACCGGCAAATATTTTTTCTATTACACATAATTCTTCACTATCGTCACCGTAAATAACGGCATATCCATCCATAGCAGAGTTATCAAATCTAGGAAGAGAAAACGGAGCATAAATATCTTCAGCAATAACCCGTCCCAAAGAGTTTTCAATAGGTAAAATCTCCTTGTTTAACCCTTTAACACTATTGACGATAAGTTTTAATGCTTCCAACGGTGATACTGCCATCATCTCCCTTTATTTTACTTTTATTCGATATAATACCAAAAAAATTCAAAATTTAAGGTTAGATATGGACATCATGGCTTCTTCAATCACCGCTCATTTATGGGCTATATACTTTTTACTTGGGATTATGGTATTCAATATTTTAACTATTCTCAATCAAATTTCTTTTATTGTAATGGCAAGAAGAATAAAACTTTTTACCCCTATTTTTCATACTTTAAATGCAATAGTAATTTATACGGGTGTTATATATATGGCATTTCATCATATAATGAACTTTGCCGTAGTTCTTATGTTGGTAGCCTCTATTTTCATAATGATTTTAGAGATAAAAAGATACAAAAAACTTAGAGTCATCAAAAGTACGGATTTAAAATTGCAAGAGTCATTTAAAGGTTATGCAAAAAAAATCTATGCAATAGAAATAGCTACTATGATAGTAGTTTATGTTATAGCTAAGGTATTTTAATGCAATTTTCTTATCATCAAAATGCAGGCAATCAAAATTTGGAAATAGACGGTGATTTGTACAATTATCTCTTTAAGGTAAGAAGACACAAAAGTGAAGAGACATTTGACTTTAGAAACTTAAAAGATAATTTTCTATACACATATCAAGTTCTTAACGTTTCAAAAAAAAGTGCAAATTTATCACTGGTTAAAAGTATAGAACATATTTGTGCTCCTGCCAAAAAAATCCATATCGGTTGGTGCGTTGTTGACCCAAAAACCATAGAAAAAACACTCCCTTTTTTAAATGAGCTTGGAATTGATAAAATATCTTTTATATATAGCGATTTTTCTCAAAAAAACTTTAAAATGAACTATGATAGATATGAAAAAATAGTGATTAACTCTTGTATGCAATGCGGTAGAAGCGATATGATAAAATTTGAAGAATACAAAAATATCAAAGAATTCCTAAAATTTTATCCAAATTCTCATGTTTTGGATTTTTCTCCAAATACCATGCAACCAAATTGTGATATAGAAACTATTATCATCGGTAGTGAAGGTGGTTTTAGCCAAAATGAACGTGATATTTTCAAGCAAAATAAAGTCGTAGGTTTAAAAAACAACCTAATACTAAGAAGTGAAACAGCCGTTATTAGTGTCTCTTCATTACTTACTTCATTTTAAACTTATTTTTCCATAATTACTATTGACATTAATTGAAAATTGTGTTAGAATCTTAATAAGCAAATTTTAAGAATGGTATAAAAGGTATCTGATGGAAATTCAAGATTTTGAAACACAATCTTTACTTTATGCAAAACTAGCACAAAAACAAGCAGAACTTGCAGCCTATGACGGACGCCAAAGGATAGCCTCAGTTGAAAATAGCGAGTTTGAAAACAATCTTAAAAATTATGATGAACAAGACTACCAAAGAGTAGTGGCTAAGTTTAAAAATACCGATACTATGATAAAAGCTCACGAACAAGCCCATGCATCATCTACAACTACTGCGACTCCTATACAATATGATTATCAAATGGGACCTGATGGGAAGATGTACACAGTAGGCGGTGAAGTAAGGCTTGATACCTCTATGCCAAAAGACCCTAAACAAGCTCAGTTAAAACTTGATGAGCTTCAAAAAGCATCAAACGTAAGTTCAGGAATGAGTGTAGCCGATGGCTCTATCGCCATACAAGCTAACTTAATGAAACAACTTATTCAAATGAGAATGGAAGATGCAATTTAGACGTTAAATCTAAAGTGCATTATATCTCCGTCTTGAACTATATATTCTTTCCCTTCTAATCTCATTTTACCGGCATTTTTAGCACCTACTTCACCGTTATTTGCGATAAAATCTTCGTATGCTATAACTTCAGCACGGATAAAACCTTTTTCAAAATCATTATGGATTACGGCTGCTGCTTGTGGAGCTTTCGTATTTTTTCTTATTGTCCAAGCACGTACTTCTTTCACCCCTGCGGTAAAATAGCTTTGAAGTCCTAGTTTATCAAATGCTTTTTGGATAATTTGCTCTAGTCCGCTCTCAGTTACTCCAAGACTTTCCAAAAACTCTTTTGCCTCTTCATCATCAAGACCGACAAGTTCTTCTTCTATTTTTGCACAAAGCATAATTACATCAGCACCCACTTGTGAAGCGTGATTTTTAACCATATCCACATATTCATTTCCACCGTTAGCCAAAGCTTCTTCATCAACGTTTGCACCGTATATTACATCTTTGTTTGATAAAAATCTCATCTCTTTATCAAGAAGTTTGAAACTCTCATCATCTTTATTTGCAAAAGTTTTTACAGGTTTTAAATCTTCTAAATGTTTAAAAAGTTCTTCTGCTACAACCAACTGAGCAGCTGAAATTTTACAAGATTTTGCTTGTTTTTTTAGTCTATCGATTTTTTTCTCACATTGAGCAATATCGGCATAAATAAGCTCTGTTTCTATGATTTCTATATCTCTTAAAGGATTTATTGCACCCTCTACGTGAACGATATTGCTATCGTCAAAACATCTAACCATATGAAGTATCACTTCAACTTCTCTAATGTTACTTAAAAATTGATTTCCAAGCCCCTCACCTTTACTAGCACCTTTTACAAGACCGGCAATATCGACAAAATCAATAGTAGAGTGTTGAATTCTCTCCGGCTTTACTATTTTTGCTAACTCATCTAACCTTTTATCAGGAACCGGTACAACAGCTTTATTCGGCTCTATAGTACAAAACGGATAATTTTGTGCCTCTGCGTTTTGTGCCTTTGTCAATGCATTAAATGTCGTACTTTTCCCAACATTCGGTAATCCTACTAATCCTACTCCTAAACCCATTTTAATCCTTTTTTAATATCTAAATTAGAGTAAGCTTTTTAAAAAGCTTACTGCTAATCTAACTCCGCTCCCACTCGCACCGTGTGGATTATATCCCCAAGGTTTTTCTACATAAGATGGTCCTGCAATATCAAGGTGGAGCCATTTATCTTTGTTTTCTTCATAGATAAATTTATCCAAAAATAACCCTGCAGTAATAGCCCCGCCGTATCTACTAGAACTAATATTACTAATATCAGCTATTTCGCTTTTTAATAGTTTCGGTAAATACCTATTAAAAGGTAAACTTCCTACCAGTTCACCGCTACTATTAGCTGCATCAAACATTTGATGTTTGATTTTATTGTTATGCCCCATAATACCAGTAGTATATTCTCCAAGTGCTACGACACAAGCCCCCGTTAAAGTAGCAAAATCAAGAATATAATCTATATCTTTGATATTATCTTGAGCATAACAAAGACAATCAGCAAGAACAAGTCTTCCTTCAGCATCGGTATTTCTTACCTCAATAGTTGTACCGTTTTTTGCCACCAAAACATCATCAGGTTTATAAGCATTACCACCTATCATATTTTCAACTGCACCTATAATACCGTGAACTTCTATAGGAAGACCTAATTTTGCAACGGCTCTCATAATGCCCATTACTACGCTACCGCCACTTTTATCTGCTTTCATGGTAACCATAAAATCACTAGGTTTTAAACTGAGTCCACCGCTATCGTAAGTAAGCCCTTTACCGACTAAAACAACAGTTTTTTTGATTCTTTTCGGCGAATATGTAAGATGTATAAGCTTTGGTTTATGTCTGCTAGCCCTTGCTACGGCAAGCATTGCACCCATACCCTTATCTTGAAGATATTTATCATCATATACTTTACACTCTATTTTACACTCTTTTGCCAAATCAACGGCATGTGAAGCCATAATATCAGGATAAAAATCATCAGGTGGTGTATTTACGATGTCCCTTACCATATTTACTGATTCACAAATCTCTATACTCTCTTTTAAAATATGTTTTAAATCTTTTGTAATATTGTTTGTATGTATTATAATCTCTTGCTTAGATTTCTCTTTTTTAGAACTTTTATACTTCGTAAATTCATAATTACCTAGTAAAAACCCTTCAACCATAGCAGATAAATACTCTTCATTATCATCTACAAGCTCAATTTTTAAAGTCTTAAACTTTGTAGCTTTAAATTTTTTTACCGCTGCAGACGTTGCTATTCTAATATTGTCTAACTCTTTTTTTTCACACCCGACATATATTTTTTTGCCCTCAGGCAATAATATGGATTCTTCATCTTCAGCTTTAAAATTTAGTATTTCTAAAAGAGCCTTATCTTGCTCCAAGTTTTCTAATTTTTTATCAAAAACCAAAATAACTTCAAGATTAGCATCAATCTTTTTAAATTTTTCATCACTTAAAACAATATTCATTCTATCTCCTTTCTAGGTCTGTGTGTTTTTTGCGTAGCTTTATTTACGTAGTATATGATACTACCGCCTATTGTTATAGCCAAAGGTATCGCCAAAAACCAATACTCTTTTGCATATGCCAAAAGTTCCAATATTTGTTTACCGAAATACCAAGTAGGTATTACAGTGATAGTAGCCCAACACCAAGCACTTAAAAGATTGATAAGTGCAAATTTCTTTGCATCAAATCTTGTAAGACCTATTGATATCGGGATAACAGTCCTCATACCGTACATATACCTTTGTATAAAAATTATAGGCCAACCGTATCTTTTAAGCAATAAATGTGCCAAAGCAAACTTTCTTCTTTGGGATATCAAATGTTTATGGATATGTTTTTTGTTATATCGTCCCGTATAAAAATATATCTGATCCCCTGCAAATCCACCGAGTCCTGCAACAAAAATGGACAATGCCAAATTCATATCGCCGGTATGACAGAGTAAACCTGCCATAATCAGACCCATTTCTCCCTCTAAAATACTCCATGCAAAAAGTATAATATAACCCTGCTCTTTTAAAAGATAAACTAGCTTTTGTTCAAATCCTTCAACTGGGGCATAATAAAGATCAACACCCAAAATTATAGCAAATGTCAAAACACCTAAGAATAAAAACTTACCGGAATGGTTTACAAATAAGTTTCTTAACATTTAGTCAAACTTTAAAATTTCTTTTGCTTGTATCATGTCTTTATCACCCCTACCGCTAAGATTTACTATTACCGTCTTCCCTTTTATATGTTCTTTTGCTTTTTGTAGATACGCTATTGCATGAGCCGATTCAAAAGCAGGTATTATACCCTCTTTTCTACTTAACCACACAAAAGCATCCATTGCTTCATCGTCTGTTATATGGTCGTATTTGACTGTACCTAAATCTTTATGATAGCTATGTTCAGGTCCAATACCCGGATAATCAAGCCCCGCACTTATACTATGAGCTTCTAGCACTTGCCCGTCTTCATCTTGTAGTAAGTAGCTACATTGCCCATGCAAAATACCTGGACTTCCCTTTTCTAAGCTACATCCATGTTTATCGGTATCAATACCGAGTCCACCTGCTTCTATACCAACACACTGAACGGTCTCATCTTCCAAAAAGTGGCTAAAAATACCTATAGCATTACTGCCGCCACCTATACATGCTACAACATAATCAGGTAATTTACCTTCTATTTCAAGTATCTGTCTTCTTGCTTCCCATCCGATAATAGCTTGAAAATCTCTTACCATCATAGGATATGGATGAGGACCGGCAACTGTTCCTATTATATAAAACGTATCTCTAGCATTCGTAACCCAGTATCTTATGGCATCATTCATAGCATCTTTTAGTGTTTTGCTTCCGCTTTGTACCACTACAACCTTTGCACCCAAAAGCTTCATTCTAAACACGTTTAGCTCTTGTCTAGCTACATCTTTTGCACCCATAAAAATAGTACACTCTAGCCCAAGCAATGCAGCAACCGTAGCAGTGGCAACGCCGTGTTGACCTGCACCTGTTTCAGCTATAACTTTTGTTTTACCCATTTTTTTTGCTAAGAGTGCTTGTGTTATAGTGTTATTTACCTTATGAGCACCGGTATGGTTAAGGTCTTCTCTTTTTAAATAAACATTTGCTCCAAGTTCTTCACTAATTCTTTTTGCATGGTAAAGTGGATTCGGTCTTCCAACATAATCTTTTAAAAGTTCATTTACCTCAGCCCAAAACTCTTTATCAAATCTATATTTTTTATATTCACTATCAAGTTCCATAAGAGCCGGCATCAAAGTTTCAGGGACATATCGTCCACCGAAAATTCCAAAATGCCCTAGACTATCAGGATCAAATTTCGATGGTTTTGGGATGTAACTATTCATTATATATACCTTTTAAATATCTAATACACTATAAACAGGTGCAATTTTTTCTAATTTTTCTTTTCCGTCTAAAAAACTAAGGTGTATTATAAAACAACTTTCTACAAGTTTTGCTTTAGTATCATTGATAAGTTTTGCACTAGCCTTTGCCGTTCCACCAGTTGCTATTAAATCATCTATCAATAACACCCTTGCCCCTACTTTTCCTTCAAAGGCATCAAGATGTATTTCAACCTCGTCAAAACCATATTCAAGCTCGTATTTTTCACATATCGTAGTACTTGGAAGTTTCCCTTTTTTTCTAATAGGAACAAACCCGATTCCTAGTTTTGTTGCAAGAGCCGAGCCAAAAATAAACCCACGACTATCTATTCCGGCAATGTAATCAAGCTCCATTTCCTTGTATCTAGCCTCAAGATGATCCATAAGCATACCAAAAGCTATTTTGTTATTAAGGAGTGTAGTAATATCTTTAAAAACTATTCCAGGCTTTGGGAAATTTTCAACATCTCTGATAGAATCTAATAAAAATCTTTTTTGTTCGGTTGTTAATTCTTTCATGTTTTTCCTTTTTTTGAAGTTACTAAGGTGCTTAGGTACTGAGGTACTAAGCTAAAGACTCAGTAGCTCAGCACTCATAACCTTTTTAAGATAGATTGTCATCTATACAGTGGCATATGGTGTGACCTATTAGTATATGCATCTCTTGAATCCTAGGCGTATCATTACTAGGAACAACTATATTTATATCACATACATCATTCATAGCTCCACCGTCACGACCGCTAAGTCCTATCGTTACACAACCCATTTCTCGTGCAAGTTTCAAAGCACTAACCACGTTTTTACTATTTCCGCTTGTGCTTATACCTATGAGTACATCGCCGCTTCTAGCTAGAGCTTCTACTTGTCTATCAAATACCCTATCATATCCATAGTCATTGCCTATAGCAGTCAAAGCACTTGTATCGGTAGTAAGTGCAATACCAGGCAACCCTTTTCTCTCGGTTTTATATCTTCCAGTTAGTTCAGCTGCGATATGTTGAGCATCTGCTGCACTTCCACCGTTTCCGCAAAGAAGAACTTTATTCCCTTTTTTCAAAGCTTCAACTATCAAGTAAGCAGATTTTGATACATCAGCTTCAAGTTTAGGCAAACATTCAGTCACACTTTTTATATGCAATTCAAATTCACTTTGTACTCTACTTAACATAAATTTCCTTTTATTTTTTCTATAGTCTTCGTAGTACTTTTACCGTTTACAAATTCTATCAATTTTACTTCATCAACCAAATCACTACCTACCACCTCTTTACCTTCATAATCGGCACCTTTTACCAAAATATTAGGTTTTAGGGCTGAAATTAGTTCATAAGGGGTATCTTCATCAAAAATCACGACAAAATCCACAGCTTCAAGAGCTGCTAAAACAAATGCCCTATCATCTTCATTATTTATAGGTCTATCTTCACCCTTTAGCCTTCTTACGCTTGCATCGGAATTTAATCCAAGTATCAAAACATCCCCCAGCGATTTTGCCTTATCCAGATAGCTTACGTGACCACGGTGTAATATATCAAAACATCCGTTTGTAAAAACTATTCTTTTACCCTTACTTTTTAAATTTGAGATTATTTTTATCATCTCATCTCTACTTTTTATATGAGCCTCAGGTCCACTTTTGTGTAATGAAGATTTATAGTCTTCTATCTCATCTAGCGTTGCCGTTGCACTTCCTACTTTGCCTACCACCACACCGGCAGCAAGATTTGCAAACTCTACGCTTTTGTATATATCATATCCCAAAGCTGTCATATATCCCAAAGCGGACAATACGGTATCCCCTGCACCTGTTACATCATAAACTTCCCTTGCAACGGTAGGTTTAACTGTAAGCTTATCATCAAAAATAGCAATACCGTCTTCACTAAGAGTAATCACGGAAACACCAAGATTTATATCATCTTTTAGTTTTTTAATTGCCGTTATCAAAGACTCTTTTGAATCTATTTTGATTTTCGTAGCCTGACTTGCCTCTTTTTTATTTGGAGTCAAAAGATAAGCACCGCTATACTTACTATAATCATCCCCTTTTGGGTCAACCAAAACTTTTTTATTTTTTGAATTTGCTAATGCTATAATAGATCGAGTTAGTTCTTCACCCAAAACACCTTTGCCGTAATCCGACAACAAAATCACATCCAACCCATCAATAATAGAAGCTAAATTATTTAATATATCTTCTTGTGAAGAGTTGCAAATCTGCGTTTTTGATTCTTTATCATATCTTACAACTTGTTGGTTTGATACTATAATCCTACTTTTTTTGCTTGTTTTTCGCCCGGTTTCTACCGATAAACGGAGTTTCACACCCAAATTTTCTAACATTGATTTTAGCTCATCACCGGCTTCATCATCACCTATCGCACTTATTACCGTTACATCTGCTTCTAGTGCTTTGAGATTATTTATTACGTTTCCGGCACCGCCTAATACTGCCGTTTCTTTTTTTACATCCACTACTTGCACCGGAGCTTCAGGAGAAATCCTTTCACAACTACCCCACAAATAGTGGTCTATCATCAAATCACCGATAACACAAATTTTTGGAGTGACTGAGAAAGACAAAGAACTACTTTGCATTTTTTACCTCAACCTCAAATAATCTTTTTATTTCCGGCAAATAAGCTTTTATCCCGTCTTCTAGCTCAAATCTAGGTTTATAATCCAGATAATGCTTAGTATCGTCTATATTAGCCTCCGTAAAAAACTGATATTGACCCACATAAGGGTTTGGGATATACTCAGTTTTATATTTTGTTCCAAGTTCTGTTTGTAAAATATCGGCAATATCTTGAAAACTTCTAGCTTTTCCCGTCCCTACGTTAAATACACCGCTTACTCCAGCAACGGCAGCTTTAACATTTGCTTGTATTACATCTTCGATATACACAAAATCTCTCAAAATAGTATCACTTCCCTCAAATAGCTTAGGTGCACTACCTTTTAAAAGCTGATGACCAAATTGTACCACCGTAGAAGCAGTCTTATTTTTGAAAAATTCCCTTGCCCCATAAACATTAAAATATCTAAGCCCTACTATATCTATGGGTAAATTTTTGTCCATGTAGCTATATGCTAGTTTATCCATCATAAGTTTGCTAAAACCATACACATTATTTGGACTTTCGTTTCCAACTTCAAAAATATCACTTGTTCCGTATGTTGCTGCGCTACTTGCATATATCATATTTGCTTTGTGTTTAATAGCAATTTTTAGTAAATCCTCAAAAGCATTTACGTTTGTTTGTATCATCAAATCTTGCTCACTAACAGTAGTATCACTAATAGCAGCCTCATGAAAGATATAATCGAATTCGTAATTATGCTCAAGCTCTTTTAAAAGTGCTTTGTTGTTTATATCACCGCTTATTACGATACCGTTAAAACCTATTAAGTTTTTAAAATGTCCAAAACTCTTTAGATTTCCATTTGATAATGTTTTATCACTTCTAAAAAGGTCAAGAACTACTATTTTTGCTTTTGGATAGTTTTCTTGAAAGTAAAATGCAAGGTTGCTTCCGATAAACCCTGCACCGCCTGTGATAAGTATAGTTTTGTTATTGAAGTTCTTTTTTACGTATTTCATGAGCTTGTCCAATTTTATTTTATTGGTAGATTATATCCAAATTTGGATTATTCTTTGATTATATTTTTTATCTCTTTAATAGAATCTATTATAAAATCGGCGTTAGAGTCCGACTCATCAAAACTATGCCCTGACTTAACATGAATAGAGGTTTTGATTTTTGCATTTTTCGCACACTCTATATCGCTTACTTTATCACCGATTAGATAACTTTTGCTAACGTCTATATCAAACTCTTCTACAGCCATATCTATCATCCCAGTTTTTGGTTTTCTACAGTTACATATCTCTGTTGGAGCGTGTGGGCAATGATAAACATGAGTGACGTTTACACCGTTTTTAGCAAACTCGCCTATCATCCAAGCCGTGAGTTTATCAAAATCACTTTGTGTATAATACCCTCGTCCTATACCGCTTTGATTTGTAATAACTATTAGCTTATATCCAAGCTCTTGTAAATATCTACAAGATTCAAATACACCGTCAATAAATTCAAAATCTTCTATTTTATATACATAATCTTTTTCTACGTTTATTACACCGTCTCTATCTATAAATATAGCTTTATTCATTTTTCCGTCTTTTTATATTTTTGATGTCAGATTTTATATAAATAAGGCTTAAATTTCGGTTTTTATAAAATATAAAACTTACTTTGGCTAAAATTGTGACAATATGATATTTATGGAGCAAACATTTGCAAGTAGAACTTACAGACTTTAGAACATTTGAATTAAAAGATACAAAATATATACATCCTTATAGAATTTCATACGTACTAAACGGTAAGAGAAGGGAATGGGAAGCGGTAAAAAGTCACGATAGCGTAGCTATTCTTTTATACCATGAACCTAAAGACTCTTTTTTGTTGGTCAAACAATTCCGTCCACCTGTTTATATGAATGACCATACAAAACTATTTACCTATGAGTTATGTGCAGGGATAATGGACAAAAACAAGGATATAGCTGAAATTGCTCAAGAAGAAATAGACGAAGAGTGCGGTTTTCACGTTCCTGTAGAAAATTTACGTCAGATTACATCTTTTTATAATAACGTAGGTGTAAGCGGTTCAAGACAATACCTATTTTATGCAACCATAGACGATACGATGAAAATTCACGAAGGCGGTGGAGTTCATACGGAGCAAATAGAACTTTTTTATCTTCCCGTAAAAGATTCCAAACATTTTATGTACGACCAAACAAAAGCAAAAACACCTGGACTTATGTTTGCATTTTATTGGTTTTTTGATAGGTTTAGACGCTAGGAGACATATTGGAAACTTTGATACTGCTAATTGTTTTGATATTATTATCAGGGCTTTTTTCTGGAAGTGAGATAGCTCTTGTATCATTAAGTGAGGCAAAAGTCAAAGCATTAGTAGATAAAAAAGCAAAAAACTCTCAATCAATAGCAAAACTCAAAAACAACCCGAATAGAATGCTTATCACCATCCTTATAGGTAATAATCTAGTAAATATCTCTGCTTCCGTGGTAGCTACGATATGGACGACTAAAACTTTCGGTAACGAATATTTGGGATATGTTACAGGTATATTAACATTGTTTATTCTAGTCTTTGGAGAAATATTTCCCAAAGTAGTAGCTCAAAAATATGCTGTCATTTTTGCCCAACTTATAGCTAATGTTCTACTTTTAGTTCAATATATTTTCTATCCTATCGTTCTAATTTTAGAATATATTTTAAAATTAACCACAAAAAGTATGAAGATAAATGATGATAATCTAACTAAACTAACAGAAGCAAAAGCTATGATAGGTATAGTAAAAGAGAGTGGAGATATAGAAGAGAATATAGAAAAAATGATATACAACGCTTTTAATTTCGATACAAAATGCGTCACTTCGATAATGACTCCGAAAAATCAAATAATTTCTATCAACTCAAATGCAACGATAAATCAACTTAAAAATCTATTTATACAAACTTCTCGCTCAAGGATACTTGTATATGAGCATGAACAAAACAATATCATAGGTACAATCAGTACAAAAATGTTTATCGGTTCACTAAATATGGGAAACTTAGAATATGTAAAAGACTTAGTGTTAGAGCCCCCTTTTTTTATCGATAAAACATTTAATATAGATGATTTACTTATAAAATTTCAAGAAACAAAACAACATATTGCAATCATTAAAGAACAAGATGAAATTTTAGGTATTGTTACTATGGAAAATATTCTAGAAGAATTAGTAGGCGAAATATTTGACGAAACACAAAAAAATAGAAAATTTATCCATAAAGTTAATGATTCTTGCATCATAGTAAGATACGATACCCCTATAGATGAAATTAGAAAACATATTAAAGAGTTTGAATATAATGAACAAAGATTTAAATCTATAGAAACACTATTCTTAGACAAAACAAACGGTTCTTATGAGATAAACCAAAAGTATTATTTTGAAAACTATCTTATAATTCCTATTAAATCAAAATATGGTAGAGTTGTTAAGTTTAAAATATGTACCATTAGCTAACAATTAGATAAAGGTTTGTTATATGAAGAAGAGTTTATTTCTTATATTTGTAGCAACTGTTATGTTAGTATATTCAAATGGAGATAAAATGCAATACAAACAACTCACACCCGAAGAAGCTAGGGTAATATTACAAAAAGGGACCGAGTACCCTTTTACCGGGATTTATAATGACCATAAAGAAGATGGCATATATAAGTGTAAACAGTGTGAAACTCCCCTTTTTGAATCAAAAAGTAAATTCAATAGCGGTAGCGGTTGGCCAAGTTTTGACGATGCAATACCTAATGCAGTAAAAGAAATACCTAACATTGATGGACGAAGAACTGAAATAGTATGTGCAGTTTGCGGTGGACATCTAGGACATGTATTTAAAGGTGAAGGATTTACCGATAAAGAAACTAGACATTGCGTCAACTCAATTTCACTTGATTTTGAAAAACATAAGGAGTAACTATGCAAATAGATAGCCTAAATACCAATGCAATGCTTCAAAACTTGCAACAAATAAATGCTTCAACAGAGGCAATTACAAAACTTTCTTTGGCTGATAATATCACGGACAATACAACCGTAACCGATAATCTTATAGAGAGTATATCAGGACAAATTCCAAATGAAATAGCATATAAAGCAAATGCAAAAACTATTGAGATACAAAATGCCGTTGCAGATAGTTTGATTAATATAAAAGCTTGACTTAAAAACCATAAAAGGAGTTTGAGATGAAACATGAACTAATGAATCTACCGTATGCATTGGATACCCTAGAGCCGTATATGTCAAAAGAGACTATGGAGTTTCATTACTGGAAACATCACCAAACATATGTAAACAAATTGAATGAACTTATAGAAAATACAGAATTTGAGAATCTAAATCTACATGATATAATAAAAAAGCCTTTCTTCTGAGTTAGAATCAATTCTAATCAAAAACTTTATCTCCGTCGATGAGTTTAAAAAAGAGTTCACGGCTAAAGCTTTAGCACATTTTGGTTCAGGTTGGACATGGTTAATAAAAGATGAAAGAGGTTATTTAAAGATTATATCTACACAAAATGCACAAACACCGTTAACTACCAATTCAAAACCTCTTTTAGTATGTGATGTTTGGGAACATGCATATTATACCAT
>DYJR01000089.1 GCA_020723015.1 Arcobacter nitrofigilis | reverse complement strand
AAAAAGCCCCGCAATTCTTTCTTGCGTAAGCCACAAAGTTTCATTGTTTAAAAAACTTCAACTTTTATATTTTGATTGGGAGTTGTGTAGAGTAAAAATTCAGTCATTTCATCTTAGAGAGTTAGATTATGTTCCATAGTGCAACCTTTTGAAATATCAGTTGTATAAAAAAAGCAAAAGCCCTGAGTATCCCTACTCAAAGCTTTTTAGTTCAGCTTCTACCTTTTCAAACTTACTTTGAGCTTCCGCTAAAGCAGTTCTGTTTGTTTCAAGAACCTGTGCAGGTACGTTTGCTACGAATTTTTCGTTGTTTAGCATATTTGATAGCTTAGTTATTTCAGCTTCTAGTTTTGCTTTTTGTTTGCTTAGTTTGTCTTTGATTGCACTTAGGTCTATACTATCAGTCGGTATATAAACCTCTAGGTTTGTACTTACATCAGTTATACATTTGCCATCTATTTTTGACGTTACAAACTCTATATTTTCTACTTTTGCAAGTTTTTGGATAAACGGCTTGATAGCATTTGTATCTAGATTTACGCCTAGTTTGATATATGCCAAATCTATTTTGCTATTACCCATATCTATGATAACTTTTGCTCTTCTAATAGCTACGATAGCCTCTTCTATCACGGCAAACTGCTCTATAGAAGCATTATCTACAGGAAGCTCTTTTGGATAGTTCATAATCATTACCGATTTACCCTCTTCTAGCGTCGTACCGCTTAGTTTGTGGTATAAATAATCAGCGATAAAAGGCATAAAAGGTGATACAAGTTTCAAAGTCTCTTTGAATATCGCTCCAAGTTCGGCTACGCTTGATTTTTCTGCTTTGCTGTACTCGATACCCCAGTCACAAAACTCCATCCATACGAATTTGTATATTGCATTTGCAGCGTCATTGAATCTGTAGTTATCAAGGTTATCTCTTACCTCATCGGTAGCTACAGAAAGACGGCTTAGCATATATTTACCAAGAGTTGATTTTATCTCTATATCTTTTAGGTCTTTAAAACTACTTTCGTTCATAAGTAAGAAATTTGATGCGTTATAAAGCTTGTTTGTAAAGTTTCTATAAAGCTCAAGATGTTTTCTTCCTAGTTTTATATCTCTTCCTTGTACCGTCAAGTATGCAAGAGAAAATCTAACTATATCGGCACTAAACTCTTCTACCATATCAAGAGGGTCTATTACATTTCCTTTTGATTTAGACATCTTAGCACCCGTTTCATCTCTTACAAGTGCGTGAAGATAGATATGTTTGAAAGGTAGTTCACCCATGAAGTGTTCACCCATCATCATCATTCTAGCTACCCAGAAAAACAATATATCAAATCCTGTAATAAGCAATGAATTTGGATAAAAATCTTTTAAATCCGTCCCCGTAAATTTATCTCCCATTTGTCCGTTGTTGCCCCATCCAAGAGGTGAAAACGCCCAAAGTGCCGAGCTAAACCAAGTATCTAGTACATCTGGGTCTTGAGCGAAGTTTTTACTTGCACATTTTGGACAATCATGCGGATGGTCGTCTTTACTAGCCCACTCATGACCGCATTCTTCACAATAAAACACAGGTATTCTATGTCCCCACCAAAGCTGTCTTGATATACACCAGTCTCTTAGCTCATCCATCCAAGAACTATAGCTATTTATCCAATGTGGAGGGAAAAACTTAGTCAAACCTGCATAAGTTTTGTCTATTGAATTTCTAGCGACCTCTTTACGTACAAACCATTGTTTAGAGATATAAGGCTCTACTATGTTTTTACATCTATAACAATGCCCTACTTGATGGTTGTGGTCTTCTATCTTGATAAGGTATCCAAGCTCTTGAAGTTTTGCAACTACTACCGCACGAGATTCTAGTCTTTCAAGTCCAGCAAACTCACCGCAATGCTCGTTTAATATCCCTTTTTCGCTAAATACTGTGATAAACTCCAAATCGTGTCTTTTGCCAACTTCATAGTCGTTTGTATCATGTGCAGGTGTTACTTTCACCACACCCGTACCAAACTCCATATCCACATGCTCATCAGCTATGATTTTGATTTTTCTATTTATAATAGGTAAAACTACCTCTTTACCGATAAGACTAGCATATCTTTCATCATCAGGATGTACCATTACGGCACTATCCCCAAAATATGTCTCAGGTCTAGTCGTAGCTACTATCACCTCACCGCTTCCGTCAGCCAAAGGATATTTGATATGATAAAACTTTCCGGCAGTATCTTCATGCTCCACTTCAATATCGCTCAAAGCTCCACAGTGTGTACACCAGTTTACCATATAGTTGTTTCTTACTATCATACCTTCATTATAAAGATGTACGAAAGCCTCTTTTACAGCCTCTTTTAGCCCATCATCCATAGTAAATCTCTCACGACTCCAAGCAGGAGTAACACCAAGCTTTCTCATCTGATGTACTATTGTTCCACCGCTATACTCTTTCCATTTCCAAACACGTTCCAAAAACGCCTCACGCCCAAGCTCTTCTTTGCTAGTGCCTTCTTTTAGGAGTTGTTTTTCTACCACGTTTTGCGTTGCAATACCGGCGTGATCAGTTCCCGGTTGCCAAAGTGTTTTATAACCGTCCATTCTTTTGTATCTAGTGATAATATCTTGCAACGTAAAAGTAAGTGCATGACCTATATGTAAGCTTCCCGTTACATTAGGTGGCGGCATCATAAGTGCAAAGTTTTTACCCTCTTCTTGTATCTCTTTGTTACCGTCTATTTCAAAATAGCCTCTATCTTCACATAATTTATAAAAACTATCTTCTATCTCTTTTGGATTATAACTCATCAAAAATTCCTTATTTTATCTAAGTACCATCAACTAATAAAATTTCAATAAGGAGGTTATAGATTGGTGCTAGTACAAGGCAGAATTTCGAAGCTTTGCTGTAGTAAAGCAAGAAAGTCTAACGAAGTAATAGTGCCTATATATAGCCCTATAATCACTCTACTACTTCTTCATAAAATCTTGAAATACAATGTATTCCTACGATTTTCTTCATTGTATTAGAGCAATTCTAAGACTACCTTTGTAAAATTTTATTGCTTGACGGTACTTTAAGTCGTGATTATACCCTAAAAGTGATAAAAGATTTATTGTATATTAAAAAAATATTAGTTATACTAATACCAAATCAAAACAAAGGTGCCATATGCTACAAAAGTCTGGCATCAAAGTTCTTCTAGCTGAAGATGATTTAGTAAATGCCAAACTTTTGACTGAACTACTACAAAAAAGTACAACGTCGTAGTAACCGCTTACGACGGTATTGAGGGTATCGAAAAATTCAAGCTTGAAGAGTTTGATGTAGTAGTAAGCAATATAGAGATGTCAAGATGCAACGGTTTAGAGATGATTACCGAAATAAAAAAATTAAATCCTCTATTTTTACTATACTTCAAACAGCATATACGGAGGCATCTTATTTCATAGAAGCAATCAACCTCAAAGTAGATAGATTTTTACCTAAACCTATCAATGCAAAACTTCTTTTATCTTATATAGATGAACAAGAAGAAAAATTAAAAACAAAAAGATTGATAGAGGAACAACAAAAACTTCTAAATCATTACAAACAAGTGATTGACGATATTTTGATAGTCGTAAAAACAGATACCGAAGGTAAAATAAAATATGTCAATGACAAATTTTGCGAAATAAGCGGTTATACACAAGATGAAATCATAGGCAAAACTCACCCTGAAATAGTAAGCCACCATACATTAATGAAAAAAGAGCTTTTTGATGAAATGTGGGAAAGTGTAGAAAACCTAAAACCACACCACATGGTAATAAGAAACCAAAATAAAAGCGGCTCTAGCTATTGGATAGATTCATATTTTTACCCTATAACAGACGCAAACAACAACTTATTTGAAGTCATAGCATTTTCAAAAGATATAACGGCTCAAATCAAACAACAAAAAGAAACGGAGAATCTATATATAAAAGAATTTCAAGACAATATCACAAAAGCTATGCATTTATACCAAACACAATTTATAAAATACATCCCTTTGCCTACTATTATTGTAGATACAGAACATACAATAACTGAATATAACAGTGAATTTGAGAATCTTATGCTCAATTCAACAAATATTGAACTATATGAGAAGCTTTTGGAAAGAACCCTTAAAGTGACTGATATTTTAGAGGTAGATAACGAATTTATGATAATAGAGTCCGATATTGATTCTGCAACTATCAACGGTATTGCCAAAAAGTTCAATATAAAATCAAAAAATATTTCGCACAATCAAACATTAATGAGTTTTATAAATGTTTAATAATCCTATTTTTCATATAGAAGAAGTTATCGCTATCCCGTCAAAAATCATTTTATTTAGGCAAATAAATGATGAACTCATAATGCTTATTGATGAAAATATGATTCTTTATAAAATCAATGCAAAAGATTATAAAATCATCGACAAAACTCAACTAGAACTCACAAAAGATGATATTTTGGCAATATCTCTTGATACAAAAAATGAGTTTTTATATGCTACAAAAGGTGGTGGGTTATACCTATATGATATTAATACGAATCATACAAAACCTATAGAATTAATTTTTGACCATGAAATCGTAGATATAAGATTTTCAAGAGATGGTTAATATTTTGTCACTAAATGTTCACAGAGCCATTTAGCTATTTTTGATAATAAGCTCAAAAAATTTATATACGCTATAGATAATCAAACTAGTACGAAACTGTTAAAGCACTTTTTCTCTTTAGATTCTCAAATACTTGTACTTGTTTATGAAAACGGGCAAGTCTTCGTCTTTGATACTTTTACGCACAGTATGATAACGTCATACACGATAGAAGGCCATGCAACGGACGGTTTTGTATATGATAACAATTCAAAAATTTTTATTACCGCAATTGACGGGGGTTATCCTTTTTGCTCTTATGATTTATTGTCAAACAAACTAACGAAAACAAGTGCCACAATGAAAATGCCACATCTTGTTA
>DYJR01000088.1 GCA_020723015.1 Arcobacter nitrofigilis | reverse complement strand
AAGCACACCCTAAAAAAGTTTAGCTGTTTAAGCTATTCTTTATAGGATGGTTTATATGATGCTATTATAATACTATATGGCTTTGAAAATAATCAAAATCTTTTTTTTCTTCGCCCAAAAGTTCCAATACAGTATTTAAAGTCCCTTTATGTGAGCATAGTAGTATATTTTTACTGAAATCAAGAGTATCTAAAAACGATTTGATTCGAAATTTAAACTCTTCATAATCTTCGTCGCTTATGTACTCAAACCATGATATTTCACTATTAAGGTACTCTTGTCTAAAACACGGTAATTTTTCTATCTCTTCAAATGATTTTAACTCTATCTTGTCCTTGAATCTAAGCTCTCTAAGCCTTTGGTCGGTGGTATATGCAAGACCTATCCTATCCAAAGTTTGGGTACAGCGTCTTAAATCGGATGAGTAAATCAAATCATAGTTTTGTGATAATAACTCTTGTACTTTTTTTTCGCAAAAAGGGGTCTGTTCTATGTCCACGTCACTCCAGCCTAAGTATCTTTTACGGTATTGCGGTAATACGTGAGAATGTCTAAGAAGGGTTAGAGGCATAAGGATATTCCCACAAGGAGCAAGAGTTCCGTAAGTTCTAGTGCCGTACCCAAAACGTCGCCGTTTAGAAAGCCGAGTTTGTCACCTAGTAGTTTGGCGATGATTAGGGAGCTTAGAATACCTACCGTAAAAAGAGGTAAAAACACAAGATTTATTATTAAAAAGCCTATAATACAAACCGATAAAGCACCAAAGATAATAGTCGTATTTGATAATGCATTTTTGAGTAAGGTGATGAAAGTTGACTTGAAGTCGTATAGCTTGATAAGTAGCAACAGAGCAAATCTTGAAACTAATGTGATAGCCAAAAATTCAAAAAACATAGAATTTAGCAGTAAAAAGCCGACAATGGCTATCTTTACTATAACAAAAGCTACAGTATAAAGTAACCCCATAGCCCCGATAGTAGGTTCTTTGATGACTTCATAGGGGTCTTTGCCGGAGTGTTTTGCATATAGGGCATCTGCTATATCGGCTATGGCTTCCGTGTGGATAAAACCGTAAAATACCATATAAAGTACGGCACTTATTATTGCTCCCGTCATACCCAACTGTTGGAAAATAAGGGTATATATTAAGATGGTTACCGCTCCCAAAAAAATACCCACAAATGGAAAGAAAAAAAGCATTGACGAAAGTACGTTTTTTTGTGATAAATCGTCTGTTTGCTTGAAGTTTATCGGTAGTACGGTAAAGTAACTAAATGCAAATTTGAATCCCAAATATATATCTTTCATAATAATCCCAAAATTAAAAATACTATTATAAACAAATCAAGCCTAATTTGCAAACTAAGGGCTTTGGACAAGTCCTCTTTTGTTATCTTTTTTTTGCCGTCCCCGAAATACGGTTTGTGTTTGATTTTGCCGAAATACGAAGTATCCCCACCCAAAGATATATCTAGGCTTAGTGCCATAGCCGATATTGGATGTCCGGCATTTGGGCTTTCGTGGAGTTTACCGAAAAAATAAAAACCAAGTAAAGCTTTTTTGCTCCAAAACAAAAGTGCTATCAAAACGGCTGTAATTCTTGATGGGATGTAGTTTGCTATGTCATCAAGCTTTGCACTAAATTTACCGAATTTTTCATATTTATCATTTTTGTATCCTACCATAGAATCAAGAGTATTTATCCCTTTGTAGATAAAAAGCCCGTAAAGTCCAAATAAAAGGAGATAAAACAAAGGTGCTATAACCCCGTCGCTTAGGTTTTCTGCGTATGTTTCGATAGAGGCTTTGTTGATGTCGCTTTGGTTGAGGTTGTTTGTATCTCTGCTTACTAGGTATTTGATGTTTTGAGGGACGTTTAATATCTCTTTTACACTATCAAATAGTGATTTTGATGCAAGTCCGCTAGATGCGATAAGCGCTAGAACAAAAACATTATCCACAAAAAAATCTATAAAAAACACTACCCCAAAAATCAAAGATAAAAGAGATAAATTGAGAATCACGCCTCTTGCGATACTATCTTTGTAAAATCTTTTTTCAAACCAAGATATGAAATCCCCCATAAAAACCACGGGGTGTTTATAAAACTTGATAAATCTAAATTCACCGAAGATTCTGTCTATAATATAGGCTAGTAATGATATTTCAAAGTGCATTTAGTATCTTTTGAGTGTCTATTTTTTCTTTGATGATATTTACGAATTCATTGATTGTTTTTTGTTTGTATTGCTCAAATTTTTCATCATCAAAAATACCGTGTACAAATGTCCCTTTGATATTGTTTTTTTCATAAAATAGGGGATATTTTTCACTTTGTCCATGGCGGATTTGAAACCCTTTGACTGTTTTGCCGAATATTTCAAACTCCCCTTTTTGTAGTATTTTTTCTTTTTGGAATATTATGTCGTCGTCTATAAACCCAAGCCCCTCTTCACAAGTCGGAGTTTCGTTTTCTATCAAAATATCATCTATAATACGCCTAAATATCATCTCATATCCACCACATATTCCTAAAAGCTCTTTTTTGTAGGTTTGAAGTTGAGAAAAAAGCCCCGTTGATTTGAGCCATTTTAAATCTTTGATTACTAGTTTTGATCCGGGCAAGATTACCAAATCAAATTGTTCAAGGCTGATATTTGAAGTGACAAACTCCACCAAAATATCATCATCGGCAATCAAAGGCTCAAAGTCGTTGTAGTTGCTCATTGTAGGGTAGTTTATGATGGCTACCTTTTTGGTATGGTTTGGTTTGATTTGTACGAAGTTTTTTAGACTTGCACTATCTTCAAAACCTAGATTAAAAGGGGCATACGGCAATACCCCAAGAACAGGTATTTTGAATTCGTTTTCTATTATTTTGATACCTTCGTCAAAGAGTGTTATATCACCTCTAAATTTATTAACAATTACCCCTATGACATTTTGTCTCATTTGTGTCGGCAATAGGTTATAAACTCCCCAAATAGAGGCAAATACACCACCCCTTTCTATATCTGCGACTAGTATTATTTTTGTATCAAATTCACAAGCTACGAATACGTTTGATAGGTCTTTGTCCATAAGATTTAGCTCCACTGGACTCCCTGCTCCTTCACATACTACGCAGTCATATTTTGCATCAAGATATGACAAAGCATTTTTAACCACAGGTTTTAGGGTATCTATATCGCGGTAGTATTCTCTTACGTCTTTGTTGGTTACCACTTTGCCTTCTACTATCAAAGATGCACTGTTTTTTGTACCTGATTTTAGAAGTACGGGATTGATATGATAGCTTGTAGGTATCCCCAAAACACTAGCTTGAAAGTGTTGAGCTACCGCTATTTCACTTCCGTCGTCCGCCACATAGGAGTTGTTTGATACGTTTTGAGCTTTAAAAGGTGCTACAAGGTAGCCCAAATCTTGTAATATTTTGGCTATTGCAAACGTAAGGGTACTTTTGCCTGCATCGCTTGAAGTCCCTAGAATTGATATGTTTTTTAGTTTTTTAGGCATTTTAGACCTTCTTTTAGAACTTTTAAATCTTTCTTACATTTGACTGCGATACGAACATATCTATCATCCAAAAAATCAAAATTAGAACAATCCCTAACCATTATTTTGTGATTGGCAAGTTGATATGCAAACTTTTTGCTACTTAGGTTTGATAATCTTACCAAAAAAAAGTTTGCATCACTATCAAAAACTTTATCAAATATCGGTGAGTTTTCTAGTATCTTTTTGAGATAAGCTTTGGCTTTTTCGGTTTTTTTTAGGGTCTTTTCTTTGAACTTTTTATCTTGCAAGATATGGGATATGAATTCACTATCAAGAGCTGATATTTTCCAAAGGGGTTCGAAGGATTTTAGATATTTTATATTTTCTTCGTTTGATATTACTACCCCTAGCCTTACTCCGGCACAAGAATAAAATTTCGTAAGTGATTTTAGGATGTATAGTTTGTCATAGGTTTTGATGTGTTTGATAGCACTTTGTTTTTCGCTAAATTCCAAAAACGACTCATCTATGATAACGGTAGCATTTTGTCTTTTCCACATATCAAAAAGCTTTTCAAGTGAATAATATTGACCATCGGGTGTCGATGGATTTACGAAAACCACCAAAGAGTCTTTTTCTATTAGCGTATCCATAGACTCAAATCTATCTATCAAAACTAACTCTTTGCCGTAAATCATAGCTGATTTTTTGTATTCTAAATATGCGGGTGAATATATGTAGCATTTTTTGTTTTGGATATTTCTCATCAAAGAAAATATCGCACTGCTTCCGCCGTTAAAGATTTCTATTTCTTCCGTTTTCACGTCAAAATGCTTTGATAGGGAAGACAAAAGTTTATCATAGTTTAGATATGTTGAAATATCGGTTTGATTTAACTTGAATTTTGGTTTTATAAAATTGATATTTGATGATAAATCTATGATTTGGCTCTCTTCACAATCTATAGTTTTTGCAAAGGCTTTTATATCTCCGCCATGGGCAAACTCTATCATTTTAGTCTTACTCCGATACCTAGTTTTACTTCATATACTTCATCACAAAACGATGCAGTCACTTGCCCGATAATACCGCTTAAATCAACATATTTTCTTGATATTTTGTCGATGGGTATCACACCGTTTGTCACATCGTTTAGTACGAATACGATATTTGCATCTATTTTTTCAAATTCTTTTAGTTCTTCTATAAGGTCATCTTCGCTTTTGTCGATGTTGTTTAGTAGCCACATGGAAAGACAATCTATAAGATACGTATTGTTTGGTTTTATAACATCAGGCAGATTGTAAGGCGATTCGATAGTGATAAAGTTTTCTCCCCTTTTTTGGATATGTTTATTTATCCTATCTTTCATCTCGTTATCCCCGAAACTATTGTCATAAGTAGCGATATAATATGGTTTATTTACTGACAAAGCAAGTGCTTTTTGTTCTGCAAGACGGCTTTTACCTGATTTTTGTCCGCCGAAATATAGTATTTTATTCAAAGTTGTTCCTTCGTATAATATATTTATCAATCAAAGTTTAAAATATTGATTGAGGT
>DYJR01000087.1 GCA_020723015.1 Arcobacter nitrofigilis | reverse complement strand
TTGTCAAACAAACTAACGAAAACAAGTGCCACAATGAAAATGCCACATCTTGTTACACGGATAAAAGTCATACTACCGCCATACTCGGTACAGCAGCAGGGATGGTATTTTTAATCAATCTTGAATCATTAGAAGTGATATATAGCTTTGTATTTGATAGCCCTACATCAAAAGTCTTTATAAATGATAATCTTGTAGTAGTTACTCTCAAAAATGACCAAATATATTTCTTTGATAAAAAATACAATCTTACGCAAGCTCTTATCAAGCTTGAATTAAAAGAGTTTAAAAATGCCTTTGATTTGATTTCGGAAAATATATTTTTATATATGCACCCAAAAATTTTACAACATCTTAATAATGCTTGGGAAGAGTTATTTAAACGTGCGGTACATTTTATCGGTGAAGATAAAGAATCTTTGGCTATAAGGATGTTAGAACCTTTTTTTGCTATGAAAAGCAAAAAAGATCTTTATAATCATGTACTAAACAACAAGCAATATACTATCAAATTTAACAACGCAGTTAAAGAAAGAGATTTAAAAGTTGCCTATGATTTGGCTAATGCTTATGAATTCTTGCAACATTCACTAAACTACATAAAACTAGAAGAAAATTGGGATGAGTCATTTATGAAAGCCGAAAAACTACTTTCGAGCAAAGTACCTGCAGACCAAATACTAACTATCACAAAACCTTATCTTGAAATTACTGAAAAATATCATATTATAAGTGAAATGATAAGAAACTCTGATTTATTTTTGAAAGCAGAAGAAGCCATCAAAAATAGACAATTTTATCTATTCTATAAATATTGTGAAAAATTTCCTGCACTCAAACAAAGTACATTCGGTAAAAAAGCCGATGAATTAGGTAAAAAACTATACGAAAAACTTTTAGTAACCGAAAGAAATTCAGCAGAATTTGAGAATCTTATAGAGTATCTTAAACACTTCCCTGAGTTCAAATCAAAAGTAGAACTACTCAAAGCCGAAAACTCTATAATTCAAATGTTTTCAAAAGCAAAGAAAGATGACAATATTAAACTTATTTATCATTTAATACATGCTAATCCTTTTTTGAAAACTACTTCTATTTATAGACAACTTATCGAAGATACGGAAAAAGATTTTCAGTCATTTACTGCCGTCGTGTATGAACTTGGATTTGAAGCAGCACATAAAATAATAAGCAAATATTTCAATATAGATATGCTATACCCTAAAATTTACGATTATATGAAACTTTATTATATGTTACAAATCAAAACATTAAACGGAATACAAATAGAACAAGCCCTAAGAGCATATAAAAAAGTCTTCGGTGATGATGATATTCTAGTATACCTAGTACGACATTTCAAACAAAATACCCCGACTATACAAAAAGTTCAACAAATTCACAATAAGTTTAATGCATCAATATTACAGTATGAAGCATAAGTCTAAGCTAATTCTAAGAAATGTCTATGTATAACTTCATATTGTAGGGTATCTTCTATACCCAAAAAATATAAGGGGTGACGTATGACTATAAGTACTAATGTTAGTTCTATGTTTGCAAATACGTCTTTAACAAACACGAACAACTCCCTTTATTTATCCATGAAAAAACTCTCAAGCGGTCTTAGGATAAACAAAGCAGCAGATGACCCTTCCAGTCTTGCTATAGCAGACAAACTAAGAACTCAGACTAGTTCACTTTCACAAAGCGTACACAATGCTTCTCTGGCCGTATCTTTACTACAGATAGCAGATAAAGCCATGTCTGAACAATCAAACATCTTAGATACTATCAAACAAAAACTTATCCAAGGTGCCAACGATACGACAAGTCCTAAAGGTCGTAGTATATTATCTACGGAAATAGGTGCTTTGCTTAATCAATTTGACTCAATAGCGACTCAAACTAGGTTTCAAGATAAATACCTACTACAAAAAGATGTAAATAGTATGGATAAAACAGAGAAAATCACTTTTATTTTGGGGAAGCACTCTTATGATACTTCAGAAGCTAGAGATGGAATCCAAGCAAATACAGCAGGACTAGCAACAGGAGGTACCCTGACTCTTGCAACGCTAAAAACCGATGCATTATCAACAAACGGTATTTCAGACGAGAATTTTAGTTTATATATGGATGTAATAGATCAGTCTATAGATGATTTAAATACTTTCCGTTCAGATTACGGTTCCGTTCAACAACAAGTAGGGTCAACTATGAGAAATCTTATGACGCAAAAAACAAGTATGGCAAATGCTGAATCTGTCATAAGAGACGTAAACTATATGGAAGAATTTGCAAAGCTAAAACAATCCATCATATCTTATGAAGCAGGTAGTTTTGCACTTACTCAAGCAAATCTTATGAAAGAAGGTGCTTTAAAAGTCTTAATATAAGTTTTTAAAGCTTTACTACTTTAGCTCCAAAACCGCCCTCACTAGGATGTGCATCACCGAAACTTTTTACTTTTGGATGAGTTCTTAAAAACTCTTTTACGGCATACGATAATTTACCGGTACCTATACCGTGATATACTAGAACTTCATCAAAGCCGGCTATCAAACAATCGCTTATAAATTTATCGAGTTTTTCTATAGCTTCATCACTTCTAAGTCCGTGTAAATCAAGACTTACACTTGCATTTGTAGGTTTTTCTACGTTTAGATTTGCTTTTGGTTTTGCTTTTGGAGTCTGTTTTGGATTACCGCTTTTTTTAAGTTCTTTCAAAAATACGTTTACTTTGATACCGTCGATATCTACAAAAGCTTTCTCGCCTTTGATGGATATTATCTCCCCTTTTGAGCTTTTGTATTTGACCATATCACCCACTTCAAATACTACATCTTCTTTGACCTGCGGAGTTTCTACTTGTTTTACGAACTTTGTAGCGGCATTTAAGTATCTATGTGAATCGCTCACATCTTTTGCTTTTATAGCTGCCCTAGCCTCATTTATGGCTTGTTGATATTCCCTATGAAGTTTTGATTTTAGATTGTTTAGCTCAGATTGTTGCTCTTCTTTTTGATCTTTAAGATGAGATTTAAGCCTTTGTGTATCCAGCAATTCATCATCAAGTTTAGCTATTTTTTGTTTTAATTCCATCTCCAAAGTAGCACTTTTTTGGATAAGTTCATTTAGTTTATATTTATCTTCTCCGTAAGCTTTTTTCGTATTTTCTATTATATACTTAGGTATTCCGTATCTTCCTGCCGTTTCAAAAGCATAACTTCGCCCTATGGTTCCTTGCAAAAATTCATAAGTCGGTCGCTCGTTTCCTTCATCGTAAAGTGCTGCATAAAGCTCAACATCGCTATTTCCGCTAAGCATTGCAGCTAGACGTTTGTGGTGTGTTGTGATGACTACTTTTACGTTTTTTTTGATAAGTTCTTCTATAATAGTATGAAAAAGTACGGCAGCTTCATCACTATCTGTTCCTAGCTCTATTTCATCAATACCTACCATAAAATTGTCTTTACCGAATAAAGTACTAAATTGCAACATCCTCCCTGCAAAGGTAGAAATATCGTTTTTAACATTTTGAGGGTCGTCAAGGATTGCTTCTAGGTGCTTGAAATTTGGGACTAAACTTTTTTTGTTTGCACGATAAGGTACAAGATATTTTGAAAGCAATACGCTAGAAAGTAATGATTTTAAAACCATTGTTTTACCGCCGGCATTTACTCCTGTAAGCATTATAACTTTTTTTGAGAAATCTATTGTTATGGGCTTTGGATGGTGAAGTGCCGGATGACAAAACTCCATCAATGTATGGTTTTTTGTGTTTGTAGGCAAAATAAAATTAAAATCCCCGCTCCTTGCAAAGGCTATACGTGCCAAATAGTGGTCAAGCTTATCGAACTCTTTGTTTATAAACTGTAAAAACTTCAACCATTTATTGAAAACGGTACAAATTTGCTGAGAAATTTTATAGATTAACTCCATTTTATGGTTGTTTAAATCATCTCTTTTTTGCTTTAGCTCACTGATAGTATGCGGTACTACATAAAAAAACCCACCCTGACTTCTATCTATGATAGTACCTTTGAGGAAATGGTTAAACCCTCCACGCAAAAGTAATGCTTCATCACCGTTTACTAAATGGATTTGGTTATCCACTAGATAAGGTTGTAGTTTTTGTGTGTGGATAAGCTTTTGTAGATACGTCCTAATCTCTTCTTTATTTTTGTACAAAGCGTGATTTACACTATCAAGCTCATCATTAACACCTAATTTTATCTCACCTTTATCATCAAAAAAATCACTCACTTTTACTATTTCGCTAGGTAACTCTATCTTTTCAAACCAAGAAAGAATATTACCTTCAAATCTTTGTCTTTTAAGATATGCAAAATAGTTAATGATTTTGACGAACTCATATATTTCATAGATTTTTAATACTCCGAATTTCTGTATATGCATAAGCTGTGAGTCAAGATTCGTCACCTTTGGGGCTTCTTTAAAGGTATAATCGCTTAGTTCACTAAGGAGCTTATAGTGGTATGACACATCCCCTTCAAAAATAATATCCTTTTGCCTTGCAAAAAATGTTTGTAGTTTCGATATGTGTTGTTCTAAATCTAATTTATTTATAAGTTCTGTAATCTTCAAATCTTTCACCGTTTTTTTTGGTATTATTATATCCAAGATATACTAAAGGGATAAACAATGTAATTAAATACACATTTGAAACTAAATAATTCATTAAACGGCGATGTAATCGAACTTAAACCAAATTATGCAAAAATATCGCTTCAAATAACAGACCTCATGAGATGTGATGATGAGGGGCTAGTTCACGGCGGATTTGCCTTTTGTGCGGCAGATTTTTGTGCTATGGCATCGGTCAATCACCCTTTTGTCGTATTGGCAAAAAGTGAAGTAAAATTTCTCTCTCCCGTAAAAGTGGGAGAAATAATAATCTTTGAATGCAATGTAACTTCAAGTGACGGCAGAAAACAAACCGTATCGGTAATAGGTAAAGTAGCCGATAAAGAGGTGTTTAGCGGTGAATTTAAAACCGTTATTTTAGAAAAACATATATTATCATAAATAATATATCTTTAAGAATCAAATAGATAGAATATAAATTCAAAGGATTTGGATATGCTTAAAAAACTAGCAACTGACCTTACGATAATCAAAAAAAACACAAATATCTTAAATTGTTTCAAATTT
>DYJR01000086.1 GCA_020723015.1 Arcobacter nitrofigilis | reverse complement strand
AGAAAATCCCTAAACAATGGGGATTAGAGAGGTTTTTTATCGGGAATGTCCGATAAAATAAAAGTATAAAAAGTGTTTCTAAAATGGTATTTCGATGGATACAAATCAAGAAATAAAAACAATGCAAGATAGTCATGAAGACTTATTGGGAAAAAATGACTCTATTGTAATTAACGAACAAAAGAATATCATAAAAAATGATTTGAAAAATAGAAATCTACCTTTAGAGGATACCAAAACTGTAGAAATACTAATTCACCAATTGGCTGTCACACAATTAAAATTAAATTTTGAAAAAATATATAATCTTATTTTTGGTAGTCAAATCAATCTACTAAAAAAACTAAATGAAGGACCAAAGCATAAAGACTTTATTGATTCTTACTGTAAAACTATCATAGACAGTCATGATGAAATGTCAAAATGGGACATAAAAACTTATCTAAATTTTTTATTTGACAATACTCTGATAATATTTAATGAGAAAAAGAAACGTATGCAATTACTAACTATGGGTATGAATTTTTAGCGTGGTTACTTGCAACAGGAAACAATGAGAACAAGAACTACTAACAAGTACTTGGAGAAAAATAGTTTATACCCTAGTTAGCAAAACTATTTCTCAAGACAGTCTCGTTATCTAACAAGCTATCAAGGAGTTCAAAAATAAAAAAACTTTAGGAAGTTCAAGGCAAAAAAGGTTCTAAAACAAGGAGTTTACACATAGTAAATGACGCAGGTTTAGAATCTTTTTGAACTCAGAAATTTCAAAGCTTTTTTATTTTTTATTCGTCGTCTGTTGAGCTATCTAGTAGATTAACCATACCCATAGCATCTTTTATCTTACCCTCAAGCTCTACTGCGATAGCTGGATTGTCTTTCAAAAACTGTTTAGCATTTTCTCTACCTTGACCTATCTTTTGGTCATTGTAGCTAAACCAAGCTCCTGCTTTGTCGATAATATCAAGTTTAACGCCGTAATCCACAAGTTCACCCATTTTACTGATACCTTCACCGAACATTATGTCAAATTCGGCTTGCTTAAACGGAGGTGCAACTTTGTTTTTTACTACTTTTACTTTTGCACGGTTACCGATACTTTGTTCACCTTGTTTTAGCGTAGCTATTCTTCTTATGTCAAGTCTTACGGAAGCATAAAATTTCAAAGCATTTCCACCTGTTGTAGTCTCAGGGCTTCCGTATCCCGTCATACCTATTTTCATCCTGATTTGGTTGATAAAAATTACCGTACAATTCATTTTATTTAAAAGACCGGTGATTTTTCTAAGAGCTTTTGACATCAATCTAGCTTGAACACCCACTTGTTGGTCATCCATATCACCGTCAATCTCTACTTTTGGAGTAAGAGCCGCAACTGAATCCACTACTATTAGATTTACTGCACCGCTTCTTATTACCGTCTCTAGTATCTCCAAAGCTTGTTCACCGTAATCAGGTTGAGAAACTAAAAGATTATCTATATCTACCCCTAGATTTTTTGCATACCCTATATCAAGTGCATGTTCTGCATCTATAAAAGCACAAACTCCACCTTTTTTTTGACACTCTGCTATCATATGCAACGTCAAAGTAGTTTTACCGCTACTCTCAGGTCCATAAACTTCAATAACCCTACCTACAGGAACTCCGCCCACACCCAAAGCTAAGTCTAGTCCAAGAGAACCTGTACTTATAGCTTCGACAGGAACTATCTCTTTATCTCCAAGTCTTACTAACGTACCTTTACCGAATGTTTTGTCTATTTGTTTAATAGCAAGTTCTAACGATTTCTTTTGTTCTTCAGTCATTTTCTACCCTTTTTGTTTTCTTATGATGCAATTTTATCAAAAAAATCTTCTTTATATCAAAAATATTGCAAATTGCAATAATTTATTTATTTAAACACCCTTTTGAAAATATTATCCACGTTTTTCATGTAATATTCATAGTTAAAACACTCCCTTATTTGTTCTTCGCTTAGTTTACTTCTAAGCTCATCATCAGCTAGAAGATATTGAAGATACAGTGACTCACCTTTTTCATTGGTTGTCGGTTTGCCTTTTTGAATCTCTTCCCACACTTTCATAGCATTTCTTTGGATGATTCTATAAGCATCTTCTCTACTTACACCTTGTAAAGGAAGCTCAAGAAGTACCCTTTGAGAAAATACGAGTCCACCTGTTAAGTTTAGATTTTTCATCATATTTTCCGGCATTACAGTTAGATTTGCAATAACGCTATTCATTCTATGAAGCATAAAATCAGTTGTTATGAAGCTATCAGGAAGCCAAAATCTCTCCGTTGAGCTGTGGCTTATATCTCTTTCATGCCAAAGTGCCACATTTTCCATAGCAGGGATACAATATGCTCTTATCATCCTTGCAAGTCCCGTGATGTTTTCCGTCAAGATTGGGTTTCTTTTGTGTGGCATTGCCGAGCTTCCCTTTTGCCCTTTTGCAAAATACTCTTCAGCCTCATAAACTTCCGTTCTTTGTAAGTGTCTTACTTGAACGGCGAATTTTTCTATACTAGAAGCCAATAACGCCAAAGCAGTAGCCAGTCTAGCATATCTATCTCTATGAATTACTTGATTTGAACAAGGCTCAGGTTTAAGACCAAGCTCTGCCATAGCAAACTCTTCAAGCTCTAAAGGAGCATGGGCAAAATTCCCCATAGCACCGCTTATTTGTCCTACGGCGATAACTTCCATAGTCTCTTCAAGATTTTTTAGATGTCTTGCAGTTTCATCATACCACACCGCAAGTGTCAAACCAAAAGTAATAGGCTCACCGTGAATACCGTGGCTTCTTCCAACCATCAAAGTATATTTATGTTCCATAGCTCTTTTTTTGATAGATTCCATAAGCATTTTTACATCATCGATAATTATTTGTAAAGAATCTCTCATCTGTAAAGCAACACCGGTATCAACAGCGTCACTACTCGTCATACCGTAGTGAAACCATCTTGATTCTTCACCTAGTGATTCACTTACGCTTGTATTAAAAGCTATTAAATCGTGTTTTGTAACGGCTTCTATCTCTTCAATTCTCTCTACTGAGAATTTTGCATTTTGCACTATCTTTTGACAATCCTCATCCGGTATTAGTCCTAATTTGTTCCAAGCTTTAACAGCTGCTTTTTCTACTTCTAGCCATGCAGCATATCTTGCCTGTTGCGTCCATAGCTGAGCCATCTCAGGTCTTGCGTATCTTTCAACCATCTTTTTTCCTTACCTTAGCGGGTAGATGGTAGAGGGCAGATGGCAGGGAATATTCCCTCTTTACTGCCAACTACTATCTACCGACTACTACCTTATTTAATTTATTGTATAATATCAAAAAATCTCAAAAAAAGAGCTAAATTGCCGTTTGTACTAAAAGAGTATCCGTCGCAAATCGGAGACAGAATCCAATTACATCTAATCAAAAATCACGGTTTATCACCGTCAAATGCACAAAATCTTTTAGATAGAGGAAAGATATTTGATGCCGATATGAATAAGCTAAAAAAAAGCGATACGATACAAACGGATTCCATTTTTATATCTGAATTTACAGGTTCAACAAGGGGTCTTAAACCGATATTTACTACCGATGATTTTGCTATATTTGATAAACCAAGCGGAGTAATTGTTCATCCCGTACACAAATTTACTCAATATTGCTTACTTGACGAGGTAAAATACCATTTCGGCTCAAACGCAAATATAGTTCACAGAATAGATGCCGAAACTTCCGGTCTTGTTTTGGTCGCTAGAACAAAAGAAGCAGAAATAGAACTAAAAACAATGTTTGAAAATAAAGGCTATAAAAAAGAGTATTTAGCTGTAGTAAACGGTATTATAAACGAACAAATAGAGATAGATAAACCTATAGACGACCATAAGGAGAGTAAGCTTAGGGTAAAAATGGGTGTATTTGAAAGCGGAAAAGATTCTCTTACTATCATAACACCTCTAAAAAAAGATTTTATTCAAAACCGAACTTTAGTTAAAGCCGTGCCTATAACGGGAAGACAACACCAAATAAGAGTACATCTTGATCATATAGGACATACCATAATAGGGGACCCGATATACGGGATTGACGAAGAGATAGGGGATGCTTATCTTTGCAAAACATTATCCGATGAAGATAGGATAAAATATACATTATCTCATCGACTTTGGTTACATGCAGAGTATTTGGAATTTTCATATAAAGATATTATTTACAAATTCCACTCAAAAAATACGGAACTACTGGAGTTTTTCAACAAAAATTAGGTAGAATTCGATTCTAATTTCAATAAAGTATAGATGGGTGTCCGAGTGGTTGAAGGAGCACGCCTGGAACGCGTGTAAGTGTAACAGCTTCGAGGGTTCGAATCCCTTCCCATCTGCCATATTAATCAATAGTTTAATTCATCATCTCTCCAATACTTTGTACCTTGTATCGTTGCTTGTAATGCCAAACCGTTTTTTGTAAGCTTATATAGTTTTATTCCGGGATGTACCGTAATTGCACCTTCCAATGAACCACCTTTATTATCAGACTTAGCAACTGCATCTGCTTGGGCATTTGCCTCCCACCCGTGTTCAACAAAAAAAATCAAAAGCCTCTTTTGTCTCAAATACAAAAATTGCCCTAAAATCCTTCACTCCAAGTCCAAAACCAACTCCACCGGAAACCATCTTCATGTATGTATTCTTACCGGTTTTATTATTATGTGCTACACCTCTTCCCAATTCTACAGAAAAAAAACACTAGATTTACACCTATATTACTAAAAGTTGCATATCCATATGATGAACTTACAAATTTTTTAGATGACGGGTACAACTTATACAACATAGATAAACTATCTTTGCTATCTTGTAATACCTCTTTTCTTTTATCTGAAACGGAACTAGCAAATAAAAAACTAAAACTAAGAACTATTGATATTAAAATCTTCAAATTCTTCATAGTATCCCCCATATCATAAGATTAAGCAAAGTTTAATATTCGTTTGATATAATTACATTCTCAAAAGAGTAGCATTGAGTCTAAACAGTTAGATTGAATGCTCCTCTTTAGCCCCTTACAATTGCTTTAGAAGACAACGCCCCAGGATGGGAACATAGCAAGGCACCTTCTACCGTGATGTGTTTGGACCTCTGAAGAGGGGTACTTTTAGAGTGCCTCTTTCAGTTCTATTATAAAAGTAGTTCCCTTATATTTTTACCGTCAAGTTCATGATTTTCATTAACGGCATAGATTTTACCGCCGACTTTTTCAACTATTACTTTTGACATATCAAGACCTGTACCCGTCCCTTTATCATCAGGTTTTGTAGTAAAATAACCAAAATTTAAATCTGAAGTGCAATTTTTTAAGTTGTCTTTGAAATAAGAAA
>DYJR01000009.1 GCA_020723015.1 Arcobacter nitrofigilis | reverse complement strand
GAGTAATATAATCATATATCATATCAATGATGGTTAGCTGTCTCATGCATTCTTTTTCTGATATTTTTGCATGTATTGAATGGTTTAGAGGATTCCTAAAAGCAGTATATACCCTGTCCTAAAAACATTACTCCTTTTTGCTCATTTTTATCCGTTTTATCCTTTAGTTCATTAATCTTTATCAAAGGCTTGTTTGGAGTTAATGCTTTTCAACAAGTTTTGTCCCATCTTCATCTGAATCAGTTTTAACTCTAAATACATTTGTTAAAAATAGAAGAGCTTGTTTTACGGCATCTTCATAATTATCATTTTGTAAACGATTGCCAACTGCTGCGACTAACTCTTTATTAAAATTTTTATCATTAAAATTATTTTTTGAAAACATATTATTTAACTCCAAATCCGATATTCATCTATAAATCTCCCCTTCCTTCCAACTCTCTCACATCTCCACCACTCAAAATCAACATTTGACTAATAGCAGTTTTATTCAGTTTCTATAATCTTTAGCTTTTCTAAACCCATCAAATTCGATGAGTTATGAATTTTTCCACAACTTCTAAAATACCAGATAATAGTCCCTTGAACAATTTAAAATACCAAATTTTTTATGTGTTTATTGTACCTAAAAAACATAAATAAACTTTTTATCTATAAAATTCTATAAATAATACAAAAAGATAAATTAAAAGGGGAATTGAAAAGATTAAAGACTTGGGAAAAAACAATAAGAAAACTCGAAGGGATATAGCAAACCTAGCACCGACCACAAGAAAGGTCGGCACCGCATTCAACATTCAACACTCACTCTTTATTCAAAGGGATAGAAATAACAAAACAAGCACCTTCGAAATGTTCATTGTCTATTGTCACATCTCTATTTTTGACACTTAAAAAGCCGTTTAATTTTTTCTCTACTATCTCTTTGCTCATATACAGACCTATACCCGTACCTTGACTTTTATGCTTGGTAGTGAAATATGGGTCAAATACTTTTTCGATTATCTCGCCAGGTATTCCACCGCCGTTATCTTGTATATATACAATGACATCATTTTCTACTCTATCTATATTAATATATATTTTTTTATCTTCGACGCCTTTATCGACCAAGACATCTTTTGCATTATTGAGAATATTTAAAAACACCTGTGAAAGTTCACTCTGACTACCCAATATTGTAAAATTATCAGCTTTAAAATCGGTTATTACCCTGATATTGTTATCTTTATATGTCGCTGAAACAATTTTCAAAGTACCGTTTAAAGACTCTATCAAATTAAACGGCTCTTTATTTTCATCTCTCCTAAAAAATCCTCTAAAATCTTCAATAGTTTGAGTCAAAAAGTTCACATAATACATGATATCGTCAAATGCTTTTTGAATATCTTGATTACCTGCGATACCAAGCTCTAATTGCAACTTCATTCCTGAAGAAGTAGTGCTTATCGCACTAAGAGGCTGACGCCATTGGTGAGCGATATTACCTATCATTTCACCGAGTGCGGCATAACGAGATTGTTGAATCATTTGTTGATCTTTTTTCCTATTTTTTTCAACCTCAATAATTACTTTTTGTTTTAGGTTTTCATTCAAATCCTGCAACTCTTTAGTTTTTTCTTTTACTATATTTTCAAGATTTTCATTTAATATCTGTAAAGACTTTTGAGTCTCTACCTCTATCGTAATATCATTTAAAACAACAACCAATATACACTCGTCATTTGCGAATGTTTGTCTATCGATATTGAGTTTAAAGTGATATATTCTACCGTCTTTTTTTATTGCTACACGATGATCAAGCTCAGGATTATGATATACATACTCAGCCCAATTATCACCGTTATAATCTTTTTTTAGAATATACCTTAAATCATTTCCAAAAGGGATAAAGTAGTCACATATACACTCATGCTCTTTTAAAAACTCTTCTAAATTTTTAAATTCATTTAAAAAATTAAACATTGCCAAGTTGACATCAAGTATTTTAATACCGTTCGTAACAAGAACTATATTTGACTGAGCATCCAAAATCCTACGAATAAATAACTTTTGATTTTCTAACTCTTCTAAATTAGAATTCAACTTATTATTTAAACTAATAAGTTCTTTATTGGTTCTACTAATACTTCTAGAAATAATATATCCAAGCCCCATGACCAAAGCTAAAATCAATACGACCAAGAAAGCTTCTATTAATACGTAAGACTCTTTTTTAGAATCTATTTCTTCTTGAAGTTTTATAAGTTTTAATTCACCTTCATAAAGAAGTCTTGAATTGTTCTCTGCAAATCTTATGAAAAAAGCAGGTATCGACCTATGAAAAAGTTGTAATTCTCTTACGCTATTTAAAAAGTCTTGAAGATTATCGTTTATTATAGCATCCTGCCTTTTGTCTATAAGCTCAATCAATTTTTGTTTTAAGTTAAAAAATTCTTGTATCTTAGGCTTAATATCTATTACTTCCAACACTATCTGTTCATCATTTCCCCTTACATAAACAACTTCTCTTTCGATACTATGCTGATTAACTATGTTTAAACGCATTACACGTTTTAACGTCCCGCCGTTCTCTAATACGTCTAACATCTCCTCTATACTTTTTACTCTCTTATTAATTTCGTCATCAAGTGCTTTAATCATTCTTTTATTTGAAGAAGTTGTTGCTAATTCAAAGAACAAAGACCTCAACTGCTGAATGTCTTCTGACAAAAACTCCCCTATGGCAATCTTAGCTTTGTAATTGACGGTTTGTTTTTCCAAATCATCTAGTAGGTTAGAAAATATATAATTAACACCTACGATAGATAAAACACCGACTACAAAAATCAATAAAAGCACTACGAGCTGTTTATGGGTATTGTTAGAAATAGTCATCAATCAACAAATCCGTACTTTTTCATTATTGCTTGACCATCTTTAGCAGCCATATAATCAATTATCTTTTTAGCTACATCTTTGTTTTTTGAGCTTTTTAATAATATCGCCGGAATATGCATCTTAGGTGCATATTTTTCATCTATTTCTATGATATCTATTGTATTTTTATTATCCGCAAAAGTAATAGTAGATTTCCAATTCACAGCCAAATCAATACTCTTTTTATTTAAAGCGGCATTTATATTTCTAGAATCCGTACCGACTTCTACGACATTTAAATAAGCATCTTCAAAAAACTTTTTACCGCCGTAATTTTCTAAAATAGTTTTTGTCATTTTACCGATACTACCTGTATTGTAATCACAAAGCATTGTAGATATATCGGTTCTTAGCAAATCTTTTAAATTTCGTACACTATGCGGATTGCCTTTTTGTACAAATATAGCTGCTTGGTTATACCCGATACTTTTCATATGTTCTTCAAAATAACCTTGCGGTTTATACTCTTTAATATACCTTTCTTCACCCGGTATGTAAATATCACCGACATTCGAAGTTTTTAACGCATTAAATAAATCGGCACTACCACCCTGAGTCATTACTATTTTAACATCTAAATCTTTTTCCAATATCGCCGCAATCTCTTTTACCGGATTTACCATAGTTATACCGCAATATATCAATATTGTTTCCTTATCTTTAGCAAACAAACCACTAACACTCAACAAACAAATCAAAATAGCTACTTTAAACAGCCTTAACATACTTAAATCCTTTCTAATCTTGTTTATGTCATTATACCACAAAAAAGTTTTAAAAGGCTTAATCGTGAATGAAAAAATCATAAAACTGTTACAAAATAGTAGCATCCTAGAAAAATTAATAAATTCTGACGTAATTAGATTTAAAAACGGCAAATATTCGTTAAATACAAAGTATATAATGGGTACGGTTGAATTAAAATACAAGTACGCCCTATTACATTTAGAAGATGACGACTTTACTCCACATATAGAGTTTGAGGACTTAAACGGTGCATACAACGGTGACTTCGTAATAGCAAAAAAAGTATTCCATCCACGTGCAAAAAACAAAATAAAAGTAGAATTTATATTATCGAAAAAACATGCCAATATCTTAGTATATAAAAAAGATTTTACCCTTTGGAGTATGAAAGAGTCCCTACCTATTACTTATGCTTTTGAAATGAAAAACCTAAAAGATTTTGACGTAGCAATCATAGATACACAAACCAATAGTATCGTGAAAACCATAGGCAATCTAAGCGACCCGTCCATAGACGAACAAATCTCACTTATTTTGCATCACGAGGATTATAGACTAGACCCACATTTTGAAGAGCTTGACTACCACACGCCTACACACAATGAAAATAGGATTGATTTAAGTGAGCTGAATTTTTGCACCATAGACCCCGATACGGCAAAAGATTTCGATGATGCAGTCTATTATGATGAGGAAAATTTTACTATTTACGTGGCTATAGCAGATGTTAGCTCATATGTATTACCAAATACGGCGATAGACAAAGAAGCTAGAAGAAGAGCGTTTTCACTATATTTACCGCACAAAGTTCTCCCTATGCTACCACACAAGCTAAGTAGCGATTTATGTTCATTAAAGCCGGATGAACCTAGACTCTCTTACGTATTCAAAATGAAACTAGACAAAGAGACCTTGAATATAATCCAAAGTGATTTATTTGAAGCCGTTATCATATCTAAAAAAAGGTTTACTTACGGTAGAATAGATAGAGTTCTAGCCGGTAAACTAGATACTTATACACCAAAAGAGAAAGAACTTTTCGACAACCTAATAAAACTATATCAAGTCACCCAGAAACTCAAAGCAAAAAGACTTCAAAAAGGGTATGATTTCAGAACAAAAGAGAGTTCACTAAAACTTGATAAAAATCTTGAACTTCAAAGCGTAGAAGTAGAAGAATCTACACCTTCACACTCACTTATAGAAGAGTGTATGTTACTTGCAAATATCGCAGCGGCAAAAAAACTAAAAAAACAAGGTATTTTTAGGGTGCATGAAGAGCCGTCTCAAAAATCTATGCAAAATCTTTTGACGGAGTTAAGTTTACTAGGAATAGATGCAAACCTAAAAGCCGATATTCATCAAACCATAGCAAACATTCAAAAACAAGCAAAAAAAGCTTTACTATCCGTTGAAGTAGATGATTTGATTATCAAAGCTCAACAACAAGCAGTTTATAGCTCTATTGCATCAAAACACTTCGGTTTAGGATTTGATAGGTATTCACACTTTACATCGCCTATTAGAAGATATGCCGACTTAGTTTTACATAGAATCTTAAAAACCGGTGAGGTGCCTTCAGATATTGCAAACGTTTGCGATGAAATAAGTATAAAAGAGAGAGAAATAGACCAAGCCGTATGGGATTTTGAAGATAGAAAATATGTAAGATGGGCAGCAAAAAGGATAGAGATGATTTTCGTTTGCGAAATAGTTGATATAGAGAAAAAAATTGCAGTCCTTACGGAGGGTGCATACGGTGCTAGAATAAAATTTGATAACTACAAAAACCAAAAACTTTTTTCAAAAGTAAGAGTACAAATAAAGAGTGCGAATATTCCAACAAAAGAGATTATAGGAACGATAGTATAAATGTATAAAGCCGAATTTGATACGTTATTAAAACAAAATAAAACTTTTAACGCATATATGTTTTTTGGAGAATCTACTTTTTTGATAAATTTTTATACCAAAATGATTGCCCAAAGTTTTGCACAAGCTGAAGATATACAAAAACTTTATTTTGAAGATTTCAATCTCAACAAGGCAAAAGATATTTTACTTCAATCATCTCTATTTTGCGATTCTAACGTACTAGTTATAAAAACGGAAAAAGCTTTAAACAAGAAAGAGTCTAGTGAAATAATAGAAGCTGTCAATACAAATAGCGTTAGTAAAGTAATAATTGCTTGTTTGGGTGATGCTGATTTTAGAGAAATGGCAAAAAACTTTGATATAAAACAAAATGCCGTAAATGTGAGATTCTACAACCCTTATCCTCAAGAAGCATTAAAAATACTACAAAATAGAGCAGATGAACTACATCTAAGATACGAAAATACGAATGTCTTAATGCACTTACTAGATATGCACAAAAACTCTTTGGAACTAGCATATAACGATTTGGAGAAGTTATCATTATTAAATGAGTCTATTTCACAAAAAACAATAGATAATAACTGCTTTGGATTCGGTAAAATAAATATTGATGATTTTATAGTAAAATTACTCAATTTCAAAGACATATCAAACGATATTAACTATTTACTGGAAGAAGGGGCAAATGAAGTATATCTAATAAATCAAATAACCTCTTTCGTATGGCAATTATATATGTTCAATAGCTTTATTAAAATCAACGGATATATCAATTCATCAGATATTTTAGGCTATAAACTTCCTAAAAATATAGAAGATGAACGTGCAAAACTAGCTATCAAGTTCCAACCGGAAGATTACTTAAACATATTAAATTATCTATTTGAAATAGAACTCAAACTAAAAAGTTCATCCAATATTGATAACAATAGTTTTTTACAAACATCCTTAAGAAACTTTTCAACAATTTTTTGATATAATCACATACTTTTTGTGGATTTATTGAAATAACATCCGTTAAAAGCCTTACTAATAGTCTTAGTGCTATTGGTTATATATACCCAAAAGGAGAATATATGTCAGTAAGACATTATGAAACGATGTTTATAGTTAAGCCTACTCTTACAGCTGAAGAGATTGCGGCTCAAATCGATGTTGTGAAAAGCAACATAGAGAAAAACGGTGGAGAAATAGTAGCAGTTGATGATATGGGTGCAAGAAACCTTGCTTATCCAATCAACAAAAACAAAAGAGGTTATTACTATGTAGTATACTTCAAATCTCCTGCTTCTTCCATCTTAGAACTTGAGAGAAACTACAGAATCAACGAGAATATCTTAAGATTTATTTTCATTAAATATGAAACTAAAAAAGAGATAGCTGCTTGGACAAAAATGAGCGAAGATGCTGCTAAAAAAGTTAAAGCGTAAGTAGTACTCAAAAAAAGGACCCAAAATGTATAATAAAGTAGTAATGATAGGAAACTTGACAAGAGATATTGAGCTTAGATATTTACCGAGCGGAAGTGCCGTTGCAAAAGGTGCAATAGCAACTAGCTATAAATACAAAACTCAAACAGGTGAACAAAAAGACGAAGTTTGTTTTTTAGATTTCAATATCTTTGGAAGAAGTGCCGAAATTGCTAACCAATACTTGAAAAAAGGGTCAAAAGTTTTATTAGAAGGTAGATTGGTTTTAGAACAATGGACAGGGACAGACGGTCAAAATAGGACAAAACACTCTCTAAGAGTAGATACTATGAAAATGCTTGACGCTAAATCTATGGGTGAAGGTAACAATATGCCTTACCAAGGTGGCGGATACGAAGCACCTGCTATGAATAGCGGTTATAACAAACCTCAATCAAGCCAATCAGGACAGGCTGGTGCCGGTATGCAAAGGGTTGAACAACAACACTATATACCGGAATATGATATAAACGATGACGAAATACCATTTTAGGAAAAAGGAATAAAAATGGCTGAAAAAAGAAAATACGGTAAAAAATATTGTAAATATACAGAAATGAAAGTTGATTTCATTGACTATAAAAACCTTGATATTTTAAAAATATCTATGAGTGAAAGAGGCAAAATTATGCCAAGAAGATTGACAGGTAATGTGAAAAGAGCTCAAGAGATGGTAGAATTAGCTATCAAAAGAGCAAGACATATGGCATTAGTTCCATACGTTGTTGACACAAGAAACGTAACAGACGCTGCTTACAAATAATCTTAAATAGCCCTTTAAAAAGGGCTATTTTTCTTCTATTTTTTTTATTTAACACTTGGAATTAGTACTGGTATTCTTCGACTTTTTTTGTAAAGCATCCATTTTTTGTAATAAATATTTTTTCTCTTTTTTAAGTTCTTTTATTTGACCGTGTAATGCAGTTATTTCAAGTTCACTTTGCGATAAACTATCTTTTTTGGTTATACTCGATTTAGATTCCAACTCTTTAGTATGAAGTTGTTGTTTGAAAACATCACTTTTTAAAGATATAATCTGCTTCTTCATGGAGTTTTTTCTTCTTCATCTTCTGTTCTTAGATAAGAAAAAGACCTATATTTAACTATTTCATTATCTTTATCATATATCGGGAATATTGTAGAATTAACATAGAAAGTTTTACCGTCTTTTGATACGTTTTTAAATTTACCGCAATATATATCACCTTTACGAATAATATCCCAAAGAACTTCATAAGCATTGCTATGATTAAATTTAAGAAAATCAAATTTCTTACCTCTAACTTCATCAATACTATAACATGAGATATTACAAAAGCTTTCATTAGCATCAATAATACTGCCGTTTATATCATATTCACAAATCAGATTTTGAGCATTTAATATGCTCATAAATTGATTCAATTCGTTTCTTTATCTAATAATCTCTTTTGTTTTATCTGTTTCTTCAAGTATTTTAGAGATAATCTTCAATGTAGTATTAATTTGGATAGGTTTTAAAATATAATTTACAATGTTAAGTTTTATAACTTTCAAAATTGTCTGAGAATCATCAAAGCCTGTATTTACAAGTATCGGTACATCCCAGTTAATATCCCTAACATTAGTTATAAAGTCGATGCCGTTCATAATAAGCATATTTAAATCTGTTAATATCAAGTCTATATCATCAATGTTGCTTTTATATAATTCCAAAGCCTCTTTGCCGTTATTTGCAACTATAACTTTTTCAAAGAATACGACAAACAACTCTTCAGTCTCTTGTCTTACGGTAGCTTCATCCTCTACATATAAGATAGTGGCTTTTGAGAGGAGTTCTTTATTTATATTAAAACTATCTTGATTTATATTACTCCATATAACAAAATATTATAATTGATTTTACAGAATATTTACTTATATAAAGTTTTTATTTTGGTCTAAAAGCTTTAATTATTTCTTCATTTACCTCTAAATAAGGTCCATTCATCAAATCGATACAATAAGGTATTGCAGGAAATACGGCATCCAAACACTCTTTTATTGATTTTGGTTTACCGGGTAAATTAACTATTAGTGAGCTACCTCTTAGTCCTGCAGTTTGACGCGATAAAATGGCTGTTGGAACATACTGAAGGCTCACTTGTCTCATAAGCTCACCAAAACCGGGCATCATTCTATCACATACTGCCTCTGTTGCCTCAGGAGTAACATCTCTTAATGCAGGTCCTGTTCCACCTGTAGTTACTACTAAACAACATTTATTATTATCTATCATATCTATAAGAGTTTCTTCTATTAAAGATTTTTCGTCAGGTATAACCCTATAATCACTCTCCCATGAAGATTTCAGATACGTCCCTAAAACGTCTATAATCGCTTTGCCTGAAAGATCTTCATATATCCCTGCACTTGCTCTATCGCTTACCGTTACTATACCTATTTTTGCTATCATTATCTTACCCTTATTTTTTTATGATTTGATATTTTATATATTTTAGAGGGAGATACCACACTAAAATCATCTTCTACTATAATATCGGCTTTTTCCCTAGCAAATGCTTCATCAAACTCTCCACCGCTTATATTTGCACTTGTCGAATACATAGTTTTAAATTTTGATATAAAATTATAGTGTTGTGAATTTTTATTTATTACCCTAAAAGATTCCCCGTTTGGATATATAAAAGTTGTTTTTGTACTATTACGAACAAGCTTTTTATATTTATTAGGTATTCTCATAAGAGTATTTAGAGTAGCGAAGCTATCAACTTCTTGAAGTATTTTTTTTGATTTATCTCTTTGTTTGGAAGAATAGAGTTTATCCAAATCGTTGGATAAAAACCCTACCGTAGTATCTGTTTGAACAAGAAAAAGTGATGAGCGATTAGTATTAAGTGTTGAGTTTTTTTGTATTTCACTATCCACTATCCACTACCACCTATCCACTAAATTAACTATTCCGCCAAAAACTCTTGTATTGATTTAACGCTTATGCCGTCTTTATTTCTAAGAGCTTTGATAGCTTCAACACTTGCCTTAGCACCTGCAACAGTCGTAAAATAAGGAACATTCATTCTAAGAACGGTTTTTCTTATCTCGATACCGTCATTTTTAGTCATAGCTTTATTATCACTTGTATTGATTGCCATTACAATCTCACCGTTTGTTAGGTGATCCGTAATATTAGGTCTTCCTTCGCTAACTTTTAGAACTTTCTCACACTCTATACCTTGTTCAACCAAAGATGTATAAGTTCCACCTGTTGCAACTATACTAAAGCCCTCTTCTATAAGTCCTTTGGCAATTTCAGGAGCAAATTCCTTATCAAGGTCGGCTAGTGATATAAACACTTTTCCACCTTTTACAGGTAAGAAGTTTTTAGCTGCACTTTGTGACTTAGCAAAACTAATACCGAAGTTACAACTTATACCCATAACCTCACCCGTACTTTTCATTTCAGGTCCTAGTAATAAGTCTGCACCGGTTAGTTTATTGAAAGGGAATACCGCTTCTTTTATAGCTATATGAGATTTTAATTTAGGTTTTAATACGCCGTTATCTTCAAAAACTATATTTTTATCATATACTTTAAGTGCATCTCTAAGTGTTTCACCCCACATAACACGTGTAGCAACTTTTGCAAGAGGCATACCTGTAGCCTTACTCACAAACGGAACCGTTCTTGATGCTCTAGGATTTACCTCTATTAGATAAATTTTACCCTTGTGTATAGCGTACTGAACGTTCATAAGTCCAACTACGCCAAGACCCAAAGCCATCTCTTTTGTTTTTGCTTCAAGTTCTTCTATAAGTGCAGACGGTATAGAAACAGGAGGTAATGAACAAGCACTATCACCGGAGTGGATACCTGCTTCTTCTATATGTTGCATTATACCACCGATATATACCTCTTTACCATCACAAATACAATCCACGTCAAGCTCAACCGCACGGTCTAGGAATTTATCTACAAGAACAGGAGAATCATTTGATACCGAAACCGCTTCATCCATATATTGGCTAAGCTCGTCTTCGTTATAAACTATTCTCATTGCACGTCCACCAAGAACAAATGAAGGACGTACTAGTACCGGATAACCTATCTTAGTAGCTATTGCGATAGCTTCATCTTTGTTTACGGCAGTACCGTTTTCAGGTTGTAAAAGACCTAGTTTATCAACAAAAGCAGAAAAAAGCTTTCTATCTTCTGCAAGTTCGATAACACGTGCCGGAGTTCCTATTATTTTTGCACCTATAGCATCAAGCCCTTTTGCTAGTTTTAGCGGAGTTTGACCTCCGAAATGTACTATGATACCGTCAGGTTGTTCAACCTCTATAACACTTCTTACGTGTTCAAAATCTATAGGTTCAAAGTATAAAATATCACTTGTATCATAATCCGTACTTACCGTTTCAGGGTTACAGTTATACATAATAGTTTCTATATCCATTTCAGCCAAAGCAAATGACGCATGAACACAACAATAGTCAAATTCTATACCTTGCCCTATTCTGTTTGGTCCTCCACCCAAAATCATAACTTTAGGTCTTGTTTTTGTTTTTGGTGCTTGAGGCAACGCAGTGACGTTTGTAGTAGAGTACAAATACGGCGTCAATGCTTTAAATTCAGCCGCACACGTATCAACTTCATTGTATTCAAAATTAATTCCAAGTGATTTTCTAGCATTATAAACGTCGTTTTCACTACATCCGATAAGTTTTGATAACATCTTATCGCTAAAACCTGCGGATTTAAGCTCTCTTAATTTTGTTGCATTAGTTAATACGGAACCTTTGAGATTTTTTACTTCCGTTTCAAGGTTGTATATTGTTCTAAATTGAGATAAAAACCAAGGATCTATTTTACTTAACTCAAATATATCTTCGTTTGTAAGTCCAAGTCTCATCCCTTGCATTAAATATCTTATTCTATTTTCGTTCGGTCTTCTTATCTCTTTTTTTACAAATTCTAAATCACCTTCTATTTCATCAAAACCGCAAAGTCCTGTTTCTAGTGAACAAAGAGCTTTTTGAATAGATTCTTTGAAAGTTCTTCCTATAGCCATAACCTCACCTACAGACTTCATAGACGTAGTTAAAGTACTGTTTGCACTAGGGAATTTTTCAAATGTAAATCTAGGTACTTTTGTAACGATATAGTCGATAACTGGCTCAAATGAGGCTGCAGTTCCGGTAATATCGTTTGTAATCTCATCAAGAGTAAATCCAACCGCAAGTAACGTAGCAACTTTCGCTATCGGATAACCAGTAGCCTTAGAAGCAAGAGCAGAACTTCTTGAAACCCTTGGATTCATCTCGATAACTATCATTCTACCTGTTTCAGGGTTGATAGAAAACTGAACGTTACTTCCACCGGTATCAACACCTATTTCTCTAAGGATAGCAAACGATGCATTTCTCATATTTTGGTATTCTTTGTCCGTCAAAGTAAGTGCAGGAGCTATAGTAATACTATCACCGGTATGAACACCCATAGGGTCTAGGTTTTCTATCGAGCATACTATGATACAGTTATCGTTTTTATCCCTGATAACTTCCATCTCGTACTCTTTCCAACCGAGCATAGATTCCATAATCTCTATTTCGTTTATAGGAGAGGCTTCAAGACCCGCTTGTGCCAAAGCTTTGAACTCTTCCATATTGTATGCAACACCGCTACCTCCGCCGGCAAGTGTAAATGACGCCCTACTAATTACAGGAAAGCCTATCTCTTTTGCAACTCTTATAGCCTCTTCAAGATTGTAAGCATTTGCACTTTTCGGTAAATCCATACCTATTTTTTTCATAGCTTCGGCAAATAAATGTCTATCTTCACCTTTTTTAATTGCGGCAGGGTTTGCACCGAGGAATTTTACACCCTCTAGCATACCTTTGTCATACATTGATGTTGCAACGTTTAACGCCGTTTGACCACCCATTGTCGGAAGTATAGCATCTATATTTTCTTGTTTTATAATTTTAGCAATAACTTCTTCCGTAATAGGTTCGATATAAGTTTTATCGGCAAATTCCGGGTCTGTCATAATAGTAGCAGGATTTGAATTTATTAAAACAACTCTATAACCAAGCTCTTTTAGAGTCTTTGTAGCTTGCGTACCGCTATAGTCAAACTCACAAGCTTGACCTATAACAATAGGACCTGAACCGATAAGTAAAATGGACTTAATATCTTCTCTTTTTGGCATATAAATTCCTCATCATTTTTATTTACAAATTTTGAGATTATACCATTTAAGCACTTAAAAAGTAGTTAATTCATCTTTCTTTCCGCATAGGATTTCAAAGAGTTATATTTATCTTTGACATAGTCCCATACATTACCGTCATGGTCCTCTTCAACTTCTTGTGCAGTCGCCGCAACGGATACGGCAGTACCCATAACCATAAGCTCCGCGACACATCCGCTTAAACTAAGTGCTACCAAAATATTTAGAATTCCGAATTTGATATGTTTCATTTTACAATCCAAATTTTTGCAGGCAAAATTCACCGTTTTGGTCAAAATAACAATAGTGTAATTTATCTTTGACTACCGGTTTACCCGCTAAATATCTAAGAGCTATATTAGCCTGCAACGATGCTATTTGCATAACTATAGGAGCAGCAATTCCGGCCGGTTTTCTTGTGGTTACTTGAAAAACGCTTTCAAATGTCGCCTTATCAAACAAGCAAACGTGACCGTGAAACTCTTCAACGCTTCCGTAAAGCCAATTTACATTGCACTCTTTTGCAAATTTATCAATTTTGGCACGGGTCGGGAGATTGTCTGTTGCATCTATTATTAAATCGTAAGAGACTGAGTCTTTGAAAGTATCAAAGTCACAGTCATAAGCATTTACGTTTACGTAAGGATTTCGTGAAAGTATAAGTTCTTTTAAGACTTCACATTTTTTTCTACCTACGTCAGTAGTTTTAAAAGCCACCTGTCTATGGATATTGTGAAGACTTACTTCATCAAAATCTACCAAATCAATCTGACCTATTCCGCTACTTCCAAGTGCAATACCCAAACTACACCCTAGTCCACCGCTTCCTATAATCAGAACTTTTTTGGATAACAAACACTTTTGTGTCTCTTCGCCCCAAAGTTCTATTTGTCTATGAAAAAAATTATTATAACCATCATCTATAATTTGCATCTTTGTTTCCAATCAGGCATAAACCGTTCAATATAAGTATAGAAATCCTTACTATGATTTGGATGAGTCAAATGAGCTAACTCATGCAACACAACATACTCTATAAATTTCAAGGGTTTCTTCATAAGCTCACTATTCAAGTTTATTGTACACTTTATATAATTACAACTTCCCCATCTAGAACTCATTTTTCTCATTTTAACACAATTTACGTTTTTTTTCACCAAAAATGTGTAATTTTCGACAATTTCAGTCAAAATATTTTTTGCATTCAATAAATAAAACTTATCTAATAACTTTTGTTTATACTCAAACTCATTATTTTTAGTATATAGCAGTAAAGTATTACCCTCAAATGTTACATTATTTTTATTACTTTGGATTACTTTAATTACATATTCTAAACCCAAATAGTATATTTTATCATCCGTATTTAATTGTGAAATTTTATTATGCTGTTGCTTTGATACAAAATCAAGTTTTTGTAATATCCAATCTTGCTTAGAATTGATAAGGTTATTGATATAGTAATCTGTAGCATTTTTAGGTACGCTAACCCTTACTTCGAGGGTAGGTAGTATTCGTATATAACTGTTTTTAATCTTTTTCTTGACTATTACTAGATTCATTAACTTTGCGGTTTATTCAAAGTTTCGAATTCTATTTTTGCATTTTCAAGCATTTTTGATGCAACTTCTAGCTCTTTTAAACCCATTTTATAAATTTCGACACTTTTAGTTAAAGGTATTTCCGGATTAGACAACTCTTTTAGGAGTTCCTTCGCCTTTTCTATTTTTTGCTCAAAAGATACGATACTATTTTCTTCCATAAAAATCCTTTTATATTAAGGGTTAAGAATCTAATAAATCCCTAACATAATCTCCAAACTTGTCAACTTCAACCAAAAACGCATCATGACCGTAGTCGCTATCTACCATTTTATAGGTACAAATATCACTCTTACCTATTTTACACATGATATTATAAATCTCTTCCATCTCTGAAGGGAAAAATAACATATCACCGCTAAAAGAGATAAGATGAAGCTTTGATTTGACTCTACTAAAAGCATCTTCCAAACTATCGTAATTTCTACTTGCATCAAAAATATTAATAGTTTTGACTATGTATAAATAACTAAGAGGGTCAAATCTTTTCGGGAAGTTGTAACTATTATATTCTAAATATCTCTCAACTTCAAATCTACCGAATAGTTCATACAAACCGTCTGTTTGAACATAATTACGCCCAAATTTTTCTTCCATAGACGATGGACTTAAATATGAAATATGACCTGCCATTCTTCCAACGGCAAGACCTGCTAATCCGTTAGCTTTTATATCGCCTGCTTCATATTCACCGTTTTTAAAATCAGGATCGTTTTTGATAGCTTCAACCGTAATTTTATTAAACGCAATTGCCCACGGCCTTGTATATGAAGTAGTAGCCATAGGGATAATAATATCGGCAAATCTTGGATACTCGATAGCATAACAAAGTGCTTGCATACCGCCCATGCTTCCGCCTATTATAGCTTTTACACGGTGGATACCCAATGAATCTAATAATATTTTTTGAGCTTTTACGATATCGCTTATAGTAAGTACTGGGAATTTAAATCTATATGGTTTATCGCTTGGGTAATTTGGACTCATCGGACCTGTACTTCCGAAACAACTCCCTATATTATTGGTACATATTACAAAATATTTATTAGTATCTACAGGTTTATTCGGTCCTATAAAGCTATCCCACCAACCCGGTTTTGCTTCATTTTCATATCTTCCTGCACAATGGTGGTTACCGCTTAGTGCATGAGTTATTAAGATAACATTACTTTTATCTTCATTTAACTCACCGTATGTTTCATACATAATCTCATACGGCTCTAAAATACGACCACTCTCAAGATATAAAGGATTGGTAAATCTAGCTTTCTTTGTCTCTATCTTCAAATCTTAAACCTTAAACATTCAACCTTAAAACTAAATATGATAATTCGGTGCTTCGTTTGTAATAGTTACATCATGAACGTGTGACTCTTTAAGTCCGGCACTTGTAATCTCTACAAATTCAGCTTTTGCTTGGAATGTAACTATATCTTTACTTCCCAAATAACCCATAGAGCTTCTTAATCCACCTATAAACTGATGAATAATATCTCTAATATATCCTCTATAAGGTACCATACCTTCTATACCTTCAGGAACAAGTTTATCAGCTGCAGTTCCCTCTTGGAAATATCTATCTGTACTACCTTTTGTCATAGCACCTATACTTCCCATACCACGGTATGTTTTAAATTTTCTTCCGTGAGCTAGGATAACTTCTCCCGGACTTTCTTCAGTCCCTGCCAAAGCACTACCCATCATTACGCAACTAGCTCCCACTGCCAACGCCTTAGCAACATCACCGCTAAATTTGATACCGCCGTCAGCTATGATAGGTACACCATACCCTTTTGCAGCCTCTGCACATTCGTCTATTGCACTAATTTGAGGAACACCTACACCTGCAACGATTCTTGTAGTACAAATAGACCCTGGTCCGATACCCACTTTTACTCCGTCGGCACCTGCTTTTATCAAATCAATAGTAGCTTCAGCAGTTGCAACGTTTCCTGCAATAACATCAATATCTAACTCTTGTTTTATTTTTGCTACAGTATCAAGAATACCTTTACTATGACCGTGAGCAGAATCAAGTACAAGTACATCAATACCTGCTTCAACTAGTGCTTTTGCACGGTCTAACTGACCTACACCGATAGCAGCCCCTACTCTTAATCTTCCGAAAGAGTCTTTGTTCGCATGTGGATACTCTATTTTTTTATTTATATCTTTGATAGTAATAAGACCTTTTAGTTTACCTGCATCATCAACGATAGGAAGTTTTTCTATCTTATTTTTATGCATAATATCGGCTGCAGCTTCTAAAGTAGTACCTGCTTTACCTGTAATCAAAGGCATTTTTGTCATAGTTTGTTCAACAGTCAAAGAGAAATCTTTTACAAATCTCATATCTCTATTTGTCAAAATTCCCAAAAGGTTATTTGCATCATCAACAACAGGAACACCTGAGATTCTATACTCTTGCATCAAGCTTTGTGCATCTTTTAGAGTTTGATTAGGTTTAATAGATACAGGGTCTATGATAATACCGCTCTCACTTTTTTTCACTTTTTTTACTTGCATTACTTGTGAAGCTATATCCATATTTTTATGGATAATACCTATACCGCCTAGTCTTGCCATAGCTATAGCTGCACGATATTCAGTAACCGTATCCATTGCAGCACTAACAAACGGAATATTCATCTCTATGTTTTTAGTTAATTTTGTTTTTATACAAACTTCTTTTGGTAGTATTTCAGACTTAGCCGGTACTAACAAAACATCATCAAATGTTAAAGCTTTTTTTCTTATTCTCATTTGTTATCCTTTATAATTTATAATCTTTTCTAAACTTAATGCACCGTCAAAAAGTGTTTGCTCGTCAAACGCTTTTGCTATAAACTGTAGCCCTATAGGCATACCTTCACTATCGTTTGCAACAGGTAAAGATATAGCAGGAAGGCCTGCAAGATTTACCGAAATAGTGTAAATATCACTCAAATACATCTCTAACGGTGTAGAAAATGCACCGAATTTCGGAGCAGTTGTTGGAGCAACAGGTGAAAGAATCAAATCTGCATTTTTCAAAATTCTATCATAGTTATCTTTGATAAGGTGTCTTACTTTTTGTGCTTTTATATAATAAGCATCGTAATAACCGCTACTAAGTACAAACGAACCGAGCATTATTCTTCTTTGAACTTCATCACCGAAACCTTGTGATTTTGTTTTGAGGTATATATCTTTCAGCCCGCCTTCACCTTTGCGGTTACCGAATCTTATACCGTCAAATCTAGCTAGGTTTGCACTAGCTTCAGCCGTAGCAATGATATAATATGATGAAACAATCATCTTCGTATCTAACATATTATCATATACTATCGTATGCCCTGCATCTTTTAAGGCATTGATAGCTTTTTCAAAACCTACTTTTATATCATCGCTTGCTTCATCTATAAAGTTTTGAATAACTGCAATAGTGAGCTTTTTGTCACTATTTAGATTTGGCGTTACGGGAGTATAGTCAATATCTGCACTTGTAGAATCAAGCTTATCATACCCAGCCATCGCATCATAAAGTATTGCAGCGTCTGTTATGTTTTGTGTTATAGGACCTGCTTGGTCAAGTGATGAACTATAAGCCGTGATACCGTATCTACTTACTCTTCCGTAAGTAGGCTTCATACCGACACATCCACAATAAGCAGCTGGTTGTCTTATACTTCCACCGGTATCCGTACCTATTGCAGCTATTGCAAGACCTGCAGCAACCGCAGCCGCACTTCCACCGCTACTTCCACCTGGAACTCTTTGGTTGTTTACTGGATTTAAGGTCTTTCCATAACAACTACTCTCAGTCGAGCTTCCCATGGCAAATTCATCCATATTGGTTATACCGAATGGACTAAAACCGTTTTTTTCGATATTTGTAATAATAGTAGCATCATAAGGTGCAATATATCCCTGTAAAATATTACTACTACAAGTCATAGGAAAGTTTTTTATATTTATATTGTCTTTGATAGCAATAGGTATCCCAGAGCCTCTAGTATAAATATCACTATTTGTAAATTGCTCTATATAAGCTCCGATATGGCTTTGCTCTTTGATTTTTTTCGATAGTTCGTTTTTTAGATTTTGAAGTTCATCTTGTGAAAGTGTTAATGCCTCTTTAAGTGTAATCACCGCTTCGCCCCCAGTCTTAATAATCATGTATTATATCCAAAAAGAGCTTAAAAAATAGCATTATGCCATTGAACTATAGTGAGGCGATACCCATCTTTTACAAGTTTTACTTCATGGCAAAAATAAGGATTACTTGGGAAAGCTATCATATCACCGGCTTTTGGTTTTAAAACTATATTATTACCGTATTTATCATATAAATAGTTAAATATCAATTCTCCACCGATAAAACTATAATCATCCTGTATTTCATCTACGTTTGTAGTTGCAAATAAAACAGTAGTAATTTTCCTTTGAGGTGCCACCAAATCAAAACCTACCGTATTTTTATTACTATCTACTATTTCATTGGAATCATCGCTATGTTTTATATAAAATGAACCCTTTGTATATTCCAAAACTTGCTCTTTGGTAGCCAGATTAAGTGATACTGAAAAAAAATCTTCTATTTGTTTTTGATGTTGAGTAAATCTATCTTGATAAATACTCTGAAAATGTGAAGGCAACGTATAAATATTTGTAGTTCTTATCTTTGGTTTAACGCTTGGATCCACTATACTATCCAATACTTTAGTTTTTACCATAGCTTTTTCATAGTCTGAACTTTTTTTGATTTCATCAACTATCTCCTGACATTCTATTTGCGTAAGGAAATTATTAAGAAGCAAAAAAGGGTAATCTTTATAGGGATTTGGTAAAAATTTTGATTCTATCAACATATTTTCTAGGGAAGCATCGCAATAAACAAAGTTGCTTATTTGGTTTAATTTTTTCAAGTGGTTACCTTTTGATTTTTTAGGTATAAAAAAGGGTTGATACATAAGTACCAACCCTCTAAACTTTATAATCTGATTTGATTATACAAAAGAGATAAATGCCATTTGTGTAGCATCGCCTCTTCTAATTCTTGTTTTAATGATAGAAGTATATCCACCATTTCTATCTACATACTTAGGAGCTACTTCATTAATAAGTTTTTTTGTAGCTTCTTTGCTTTGTAATGCAGCAAAAATTGTTCTATGCGTATTAAAATCAGCATTTCTAGCTTTTGTAACTAGTTTTTCTACATAACTTCTAAGCTCTTTCGCTTTTGGTAACGTAGTTTCTATTTTTTCATTTTCAATCAAAGCGATTGCTAAGTTTTTTAGCAAAGCACCTCTGTGTGCAGAAGTACGATTTAGCTTTCTGTAACCATGCTTATGTCTCATATTTGTCCTTTATAATTTATGCTTTTAACTGCTCTAATTTTCTTCTAAGAGCTGATGCAATATTTTCTGGAAGTGTATAATCTACCGGAAACCCTAAGCTTTCAAGTTTTTCACTAATCTCGTCATAAGATTTTTTACCTAAGTTTTTGATGTTTTTCACTTCAGCTTCACTCATTAAAACTAACTCACCAAGAAACTTGATACCTGATCTATCTAAACTATTAAAGCTTCTTGCACTCAAATTCAAATCTTCTATTTTTTGAACTAAAACTTTGATTTCTGAAGGCTCTTCACTGTTGTCGCTTAATGCAACATCACTTAAATCAAAAACTTTATTAAAAACAGACATTTGAGAATACATTACACTAACAGCCTCTTTAAAAGCATCTATAGGTGATATTTCACCGTCAGTTTCTATAGTGAAAACTATTTTCTCATAGTTTGGATTATCTTCAACTAGCATTTTCTCTATATCATAAACTACTTTTTTAACAGGAGAGAAAAACGCATCAAGCGGAATATACTCAGAAGATATTAAATCTCTGATTTCTTCACTTGGAACATATCCGATACCTCTTTGTAAAATAATTGAAAATGAAAGATTACAATCACTATTAATAGTAGCTAAATGTGTATCTTCGTTTACAACTTCAACAAAAGAGTTATTTAAATCAATAGCTTTTATTTCTTTAGCACCGTCAAAAGAATACTCTACTTCAATTTGAGATTCTGTAGTACCTTTTACTTTAAAACCTATATTTTTAAGATTTATTATAAATACGGCAACGTCTTCTAACATACCTCTTAATGAATCGAATTCATGTTTAACACCGTTGATTTTAACACCTATCGGAGCAAAACCTTTTGTGCTACTCATTAAAATTCTTCTTAGAGGGTGAGCCAAAGTTACTGCATATCCGCTTTCAAACGGACTAGCAGTAATTTTTGATACCATATCACTTATTTTTTCAATCTCGACATCAGTTGGTAAAAACGGTGTATCTGTAATTTTTCTCATATTCTAGTCCTTATTGCTTAGAATATAACTCAACTACAAGTCTCTCTTCTACCGGTATAACAACCTCTTCTCTTTGTGGTAATCTGCTGAAAATACCGAACAGTTTTTCTTTTTCTACATCAACCCAGTCAACCATACCCGTTTGATTTGTAAGCTCAATAGCTCTTACTATTTGAGGGTTGTTTTTAGATTTTTCTCTAATTTCAACTTTTTGTCCCGGTCTTACAGTGTAAGAAGGAATGTCAACTTTTTGACCGTCAACTAAAATATGACCGTGAGTTGTTAATTGTCTAGCAAATCTTCTAGTTGTAGCAAATCCCATTCTATAAACTACGTTATCAAGTCTTTGCTCAAGCATAACGATAAGGTTTTCCCCTGTGTTACCGCTTCTTCTAGCTGCTTCTTTAAAGTATTTAGCGAATTGTTTTTCAGAAATACCGTAAATATATTTAGCTTTTTGTTTTTCTCTTAATTGTAAACCGTACTCAGAGATTTTAGCTCTTCTTTGTCCGTGTTGTCCCGGAGCGTATGGTCTTTTTTCTAATGCACTTTTACCTGCTAATCTTCTCTCACCTTTAAGTCCAAGATCAGCGTTTAATCTTCTCTCTACTTTTTCTACTGGTCCTCTATATCTTGCCATATCCTACTCCTTACACTCTTCTTCTTTTTGGAGGTCTACAACCGTTATGTGGTAGTGGTGTAACATCTTTAAACCATCTTACACTAACACCATCAATAGAACCTACAGATTTAACAGCAGTATCTCTACCGCTACCAGGACCTTGAACTTTGATACCTACATATTTGATACCGTGTTCCATTGCTTTTTTCATAGCATCTTCTACTGCTTGTTGAGCAGCAAACGGTGTAGATTTTTTGCTACCTTTGAAACCTAGGCTTCCTGCACTACTCCAAGCTATTGTGTTTCCAGCGTTATCACTGATTGAAACAACCGTGTTGTTGAATGTTGCTGAAATATGTACTATTCCGTCAGCAATATTTTTTCTTACTATTTTTTTTCTAACTACGTTTTTTTTCTTTGCCATTCTCAAACCTTATTACTTAGATGCAGAACCAACGGTTTTCTTTTTACCTTTTCTTGTTCTAGCATTTGTTTTTGTGCTTTGTCCACGAACCGGTAAACCTTTTCTATGTCTTAAACCTCTGTAACTTCCTAAGTCCATAAGAGCTTTAATATCCATAGCAACTTTTTTTCTAAGATCACCCTCGACCATATAGTTTTTTTGAATCTCTTGCCTGATAGCCGCAGCTTCGTCTTCCGTTAATTCAAAAACTCTTTTATCGTATGAGATTCCTGTAGCATCAAGTATTAATCTTGACGTATGTAAACCTATTCCATAAATATATGTTAAGGCATATTCCATTCTCTTTTTGTTTGGTAAATCAGCACCTGCAATACGAGCCATTCTTTATCCTTGTCTTTGTTTATGTTTTGGTGTTTCACAGATAACTCTTACTACACCTCTTCTTTTGATGACTTTACATTTGTCACACATCTTTTTAACTGAAGCTCTTACTTTCATAGCTTTCCTTTGCCGTTAAATTCTCTGTTCTCTAATAGGTGGGTGGACACCAACTTTTTACAAAAAACTACCCTAAAATCACGGTATTTTTTGTAAAAACTTCCTCGATGATTAGAAAACAGTGGCAGATTATACCAAAATAAAGCTTAAAGATTGATAAAAGTGTATATAAATAAATGATTTGGGCAAACGATATGCTAGAGATGCTAGATAGAGTTACTATCTATCTAGCTTAATAAAAGAAAACTCGGCAGGACTATATATAGCTACGTCATATTTTACTTGATTGTCTGCTATTTTATAACCGCTTATATCATTGTCGTTTTGAAATAACAACTCTTTTATACCTATCAAAGTAGAAAAATTAACCCAATTATATTCAAAATCACTATCTAAAACAGCTCCTATTGCTTGAATTTTAGGGTGAGTTTTACCTATAGAATTTGCGATAAGCATATTTTTCCTATCACCGAATTGACTTAATGATAAAATCATAGGATTATAATTTAATTGTGTTGATAGAACAACCCTAGGACTCACTTCATAAACTCTTAATTGTGATAATACGATAGCCGATTGTAAAACGGTAGTATTTAAGAATAACGAAGAGTCTACTAGTATATGGTTGTTTTCAAAAAGTGACTTATAGTTTGTTTGTGCTTTTACGATTTGATATTTTTTTGATATAGGAATCCCTTTTGAAGAGGTGTAACGAGATAGTAATGTGGACATTTTGTCAGTATCATAAATCTCCGTAATCCTAGAATTTACGGATTCGAATAATTTACTATACTGTTCTTCATAATCTATAGCCCCGTACAATATGTTTGCATTATAAGTTCTAGATTGTTTTTTATGCAAAGTAGGTATATAGATTTTTCTAAAAGAGTTGATATTTGATATATATTCAACGCTATTATCATTTGCAAATAAAGCTATTACGTTTCTAAAGCCATCACGTGAAGCGTCATTAAATGCTTTTTCCACATTATGAGGATTTTCATATAAAGAATCATATACCTTAATCTCAAAATCTATATTTTTATACATTGTATATGCAATAATAGTATTTACTGCGTCATTACCGTATCTTCCCACTATTTTTGAAGCAAATACGACTGCTATTTTGTCTTTTTCTTTCACTTTTAACTTTTCTTGTTCGGTACTTTGAACTTGTTCAGAAATAACAGGTATCGTTCTTTCTTCATATCCGCCTATTACAAGTGTTTTCTCACCGTCTTTTTCTACGGTATTCGAATAAATAGACGGTTTTTTTACATTGGTTTGTATAGGTATTTTCACACTTGTTTCAACTTGTTTTGCACATCCTGCGAATAAAAATAAAACCGCCATCCATAAAATATATTTTCTCATTAGTCTACTCCAAAAAATTCTTAACTTTCAACATACTATCAAATACCTCTTTTTTTAAAGTCGGATTCTTCAAAATGTGTGTATGTTCATATGTAGCTATAACCTTAGTATCTGCCCAATCAAATATCGTCCCTTTTATATATTCAAAATCATCGTTTAGCGTTAGATGATTATAAACATTTTCACCGAAAAACAATATAATTCTAGGATTTAAAAGTTTTATTTGTTGAATAAGATAGGATTTACAAATATTGACGTTTTCAACCAAACTATCATCTTGCAAAATTGCCTTACACTTCAAAACAGATGTAATAAATACATTATTTACATCCTGATTTAAAACCTTTGTAACTATATTATATATCAATTCCCCGGCACGTCCTACATAAAATCTACCGTCACTATCTTCAAAATCTGTAGGTGAAAAGGTTACTATCATTATACCGCTTTTTGCCGTTCCGTTTGCAAATAAAATATTATTTCTACTCTTTGAAAAACTACATAAGCTACAATGATTTACAATATCTTTTAACTTGCCCATATCATCAGGCAAGTTTATGTTATTGGTATTTGCATAATTCATATCAAAAGTATCGCTATAATCATAACCGAATGATTTTAGGGAATATAAGGTTTTTAATATGTTTATATCTTTTAATTTATTCATAGGTGAAATTGTACTAAAGTTTTGCTTTTTATCAGATTATAACAAAATAGTTATTAGAGTTTAAAGCTTGCGTAGTGCAACCTCAAACTCTAACTTTACTTAATCTTTCTATTCTATTTTTTGTAGAAGGGTGAGTACTGAAAAGTTCTCTGAAACTCACATCATGTCCGGCAAAAGGGTTGATAATAAACATATGAGCGGTTTCTTGAGTAGCATCACGTAAATCACCGCGTCTTGCATAGTTATCTAACTTTTGTAAGGCATTTTGTAAATGTACCGGTGTACCTACAAGCCTTGCTGCTGCTTCATCTGCTGCATATTCTCTTGTTCTGCTTACGGTCATTTGGATAATCATAGCGGCTATAGGGAGAATAATAGCTAAAAGTATCATTATTATAGGATGCCCTCCCCTTTCTTGGTTATTACCGCCAAACATTGCACCAAACTGCATCATATTTGCTATAGCGGATATTGCCCCTGCTATAGTTGCAGCTATAGTACCAGTCAAAATATCATAATGTCTTATATGTGCAAGTTCATGGGCAATAACAGATTTAACCTCTTCAGGGTTTAGCAAATCAATAAGCCCTTGAGTAACTGCAACTACGCCGTTTTGAGGATTTCGTCCGGTTGCAAAGGCATTTGGTATATTTTGGGGTATTATATAGACTTTTGGCATAGGAAGATTTGCTTTGTAAGCCAAATCCCTAACCATTTGATATACGAAATGTCTAGTATCCGTAAGCTCAACTGCTTTGTAGTGATTTAAAACGTGTTTATCGGAATAATAGTAGGCATAAAAGTTCATACCGCCTACCAATAAAAGGGCTATAAGCGTACCGTTAGCCCCACCGAAGTATCCACCGAGACTAACAAGAAGTACACTAAGTAATACCAAAAGAACGGTTGTTTTTATAACTTCCATAGTAAATACTCCAAACTAATTTTTTACCGTAATTATTAACTATGTTGGATATAAAACAACTTATAACGGCATTTTAGTTTTTAGTTAAAACTATTTTTTAGTCTAGCTACTTCCGCACCTATATCGTTTTGTCTCATAAAATGTTCGCCTATCAAAAAGGCATCAGCTCCCACATCGGCTAAATGTTTGATAATCTCAGGATTATCAACTCCGCTTTCTGCTACGATAATTTTACCGTTTGGAATCATAGGGATAAGCTTTTCACAAAGCGTCATATCCATCTCAAAAGTCTCTAGGTTTCTATGATTTATCCCTATTATATGAGCACCTGCGGACATAGCCCTTTTTAAATCTTCAATATCATGAATCTCTACAAGGACGTCAAGACCAACGTGTAGGGCATATTCATATAACTCTTTTAACTCTTTTGTAGAAAGTGCTTTTGCTATCAAAAGTATAAAATCTGCTCCATAAACTAAAGCTTCTACTATTTGGTATTTATCAACTATAAAATCTTTTCTAAGTAAAGGTGTAGGTACGTATCTTCTTATTTGCGTAAGATATTCTAAGTTCCCTTTAAAATAGTGTGGCTCAGTCAAAACAGATATTGCATCTGCACCGTTTTTGCTATAAATATCAGCTATAAGTAACGGGTCGAAATCTTCTCTTATTATCCCTTTACTTGGACTTGCTTTTTTGACTTCCGCTATTATTTTTACACGGTCTTCTTTTGTACTTGTAAGAACCTTTCTTACATCTCTTGGAGGGAATGGATTAAACGCCAAACTTCTCCCCAACCAATCAAGGCTAAATTCTGCTTTTCGTTGTTCTAAGTCTTCTTTTGTTCTTTTTATAATTTCATCTAAAATCATTATTTATTGCACTCCTTTATTGCTTCCCAGTGTTGATTAATCTCTTCGTGTTGGGTACCTACTTTTTTTACTATATCATCCATAATTTCATAAGCTTTTTTGCATTGTTTGAGTTTGTAATACCCCCATGCTAAAGAATCAAGATAAGCATAGTTCTCAGGTTCTTGTGCAAGAGCAGCTTTTACAAGCTCAATACCTCTTTGGTAGTCTATGTCAAAATCTGTAAGTAAATAGCCTAGATAATTTTGATACATATGATTTGATGATGTTTCCAAAACTTTTTCTAGCTTTGCTTTAACTGATTTGAAAACATCTTTTTTATTTTTACTTGATTCAAACTCGTAAATAGCCATTTGAGCTAAGACATTAATATCGTTTGTTTGTTTGTATAATAAATCAAAATAATACAAAAGCTTCTCTTCATTACCCATAATCTTATATATTTCAATAAGTTTCAAACTTTTGTAACCATCATCAGGCAATGAATTTGTAAATTCTAATGCTACGTTTATATCTTTGAGTTTTAGCATCTCTATAATAACGTTTAAAGTACCTAAAGCCTCTTGTGTTTTACCTAAACTAAGCATTAGGTTATAATTTCTTTTAAGTGTAGCTATCATACCGTCCACGTCATTTTGAGCCATATAATACTTATATATTTTTTCGCATATTTCTACGTTGCAACCGTTTGCCGTTATATAATCATCAAGCATTTTTATAGCTTCTTGAGGTTTATTGAAATATGAATAAACCACATCTGATACCGTTATCAAAAGACTTATATTGTGCGGTTGATTTTCTCTAACTTTTATAAATATATCATAAGCTGTTTGATACTCTTTTTTGAGTAAATATAAATTACCCAAAAGTATTTGATATTGGTCGTTTGAATCTTTTTGAACTAGTTTTTTGGCTATAGGCAGTGCTTCATCGTAATTGTTTGTGTTCATCAAAGAAACTGCATATACGAAATCAAATTTTTCAATATTTGATAAAAACTTAGGTTTTAGCTCATTTTTCACTAAATCAACTACCATAGGGTATTGTTGGTTGAAAAATGCAATATCTATGGATTGTTCTAAGTACTCGTATTTTTCGGTGGACTTATAAAGTGTATAAAAAAGTTCGAATGCAGATCTATAATCACCCTGATTACTAGCTTCTAATGCAAACATAATTAGCATATCCTCTTTTTCAAAAACTTTATTTTGGGCATTTGATATTTGGTTACCGAATTTGGTACAACCGCCTAATAATAGGATAAGCGATAAAAGAAATATTATATTTTTATAGCCGGACACTCTTTTTGTACCTCTTGAATATTGTTTTTAAAATAATCCCAAAAAGGGAACGTTCTACATTGAGTAGGTCTTAAATCATAAACACTGCAATTTCTTTTTTCAAAATCAAAAAATATACACGCAAATCTGTTTGGCTTGTATTCAAACTCTTTTATGGAAAATTTATACCCTACTTTGAAAAGATATTTTTCAATAAATTCTTCAGTACTTATGCCAAAAGCATTTGCAAAGTTTTGTATTTCTTGAGTATTTATCCATATATAACCGCTATCACCGATACAACAATTACCTTCACATTTTGCACATTCATCTTCATCGAAAGAAAAATTAAACCCATCTTGACTTATCACATCGGCACCTTTATACTGTGGGTAGAGGCTTTTTCATGCATTTGTAATGAATACTCGCTATAATCCCCACCTTCATAAATAATAGCAGGCGACAACACTCTCGTAAAAGAATTTGACGATTTTTTTGCATATACAAGCACCAAAGACGCATCTTTGTCTTTAAAAGGGTGAACAAACTGTAAAGCTTCCAAATTAAATTTGTACTTAGCAAGTGTTGCAATAATATCATTTATCTGCTTAACATCGTAACAAAAAAACAACTTACCCTGAGGTTTGACTATTTTTGAAACTTTTTGTATAAAATCATCAAGTTGAAAGTGGGTATTGTACCTTGCCGTTTTTAATGATTCATTTTCACTTTTGATTGAACTATGATGATAAAAAGGGGGATTAGATATAACTATATCGAATTTTTTATCGAATATGGTTACAAAAAAATCACCTTCATACATAGTGGCTTGTATTTTGTTCGTGGTAGCGTTTTTTTGTGATAAAAAACAAAAATCTTCTTGAATTTCTGCTTGATTAAGAGATAATTGTGGATACTCTTTTGCTACTAATAGCCCCAAAATACCGCTTCCGCTACCTACATCCAATAACTCACCTTTTGGGTTTTTGAATTTGGCAAGATTTGATAATATAAAGTAATACAAAAAATGCGTGTCGCTGTTGTAGCAATATCCGTTTGACGGCTGATATATAACCAAAGCCTTCCACCTCTTAACCAAAATTTAGATATTATACCAAAAATTGATTTAGGAAACGGCATGAGAGCATTAGCGTTATTTAGCGGTGGACTTGATTCTGCATTGGCTATGAAAGTCATCATAGACCAAGGGATAGAGGTCATAGCGGTACATGTAGATATGGGTTTTGGCGGTACAAACGACAAACGTGATTATCTACAAAAAATATGTGACCATATAGGGGCAAAACTTGAAATTCTTGATTTAAAAAAAGAGTTTTTAGATGAAGTTTTGTTTACTCCGAAATACGGTTATGGCAAAAACTTCAATCCTTGTATAGATTGTCACGGATTTATGTTTAGATACACTTCAAAACTTCTTGAGATATATAACGCAAGTTTTATGATAAGCGGTGAAGTAATAGGACAAAGACCTATGAGCCAACGAAAAGAGTCTTTGGAAATAGTACAAAAACTAAGCCAAAATGACGAATTAGTGCTAAGACCGCTAAGTGCAAAGCACCTTCCACCTACAAAACCTGAACTTGAGGGGTGGGTAGATAGAGATAAACTACTTGATATTCACGGCAGAAACAGACAAGTACAACTCCAAATGGCAAAAGATATAGGTCTTGAAGGGTTTGATGAACCGGCCGGCGGCTGTCTGCTTACACATATTGAAATATCAAATAGACTTAGAGATTTTATCGCCCATGATAAGCTTGATGTGGATGATATAGATATACTAAAATTCGGACGACATCTAAGACTACCTGACGGTGCGAAACTTGTAATAGGACGACATGAAGAGGATAATAAAAAACTCGAATCTGTCAAAAGTCAAAAGTTTTATAGAGCTATCATAAAAGACGGCATAGGACCTTTTAGTATGCTTAGTCGCAATGCAAGTGATGCTGATAAAGCACTTGCAACAAAGCTAATTATTACTTACGGTAAAACTGAAAGCGAACAAATATATACGGTAGATTTCGGTGATTTTGAGATGCAAGGGACAAAATTCCCTTCAAAACAAATAGCTGCAAAATATTTTATACAATAATTGAAAAAGTTTGCTAATTTTTAAGCAAACTTTTATGAATATTCCACTATAATTCCAACCTATTTAAACGACAAGCTAGTTTAAAAGGGTCTATAGCTCAGTTGGTTAGAGCACTCGGCTCATAACCGAGTGGTCCTGTGTTCGAGTCACAGTGGACCCACCACTCCAAAATAAATAACAATTACTTTAAAATTTTCACTTTTTCTACATATCGTTCCATACCGTACGGGTCAGTTACCACAAAAACTATTTGACCGTCTATAAATAACGCTTTAGCTCTTGTTTTTTCTATATTTTCTTCTCCGTTAAAATAATCTTTATTTAGATATTCAACAAGATAGTACATATTTTCTTTTATACCCATATTTTTAAGTTCATCTTGCGTATTATGATTAAAACTCATACTGCCCCTTATTGTTGTATTTTTGAATTTATTTTAATTTGATTGTACTTTTTAGAACTACCTTTACAAAGTTCTACCGGATATTTTTGGATATTTTTCTCCATTTTTGAGAGTATGGCACTTTCTAGGTCAATATCCAATTTCATACAAATTCTAATCAAATAAACGGCAATATCAGCTATTTCTTCTTTTGTATGTTCCAATACTTCATCAGGTAAGTTATAAGAGTCCTCTTCATTTAACCATTGAAAAATTTCATTTAATTCCCCTACCTCACCGCTAAGAGCCATTACTAAATTTTTTGGACTATGATACTTTTCCCAATCTCTATCGGTAGAAAATGTGTACAATACACTTTTAATATTTTCCAAATCCATAAATCACCTCATAAATAGTATTTAATGTCCAGTTTCACCACGTTGTACCATCCCCTTTAAAGCAATAGCATAAAACTTATCAGGT
>DYJR01000008.1 GCA_020723015.1 Arcobacter nitrofigilis | reverse complement strand
TGAAGCATATTGTTCTTTTGGTTGTTGCAATATGATTTGCAGACTTTGCACTATAAAGCCACCCTAATATAATACGACAAATAAAAATGCAAAAAGCCCGCTTAGGAGCCTAAATTTCAAATTCTTAAATATTTTCATCACTCACCTTAAACCCCAAATTATGATATGTTTTAATAATCTTCAAATCATAATTTTTATCTATTTTTGTTCTAAGTCTGTAAATATAGACATTCAAAACATTACTATTTGCTTCATCACTTAGTGTTTGAATACTATTTTTTAAAGTATCTTCGCTTACTATAATATTTTGATTTCTCATAAGATACTCTAGTACTCCATACTCTTTTGCCGTTAGATTTATTTTATTTCCGGCTCGTGTTACCGTTTTCGTTGTTAGGTTTAGCTCCAAATCAGCAACTTTTAGGATATTGTCTATTTGGTTTTTTACGGAGTTGTACTTTTATTCTAGCGATAAGTTCATCAAAACTAAAAGGCTTGGTAAGATAATCATCCGCCCCTAAGTTCAAAAAAACGACTTTGTTTTCTATGGCACTTTTGGCACTTAACATTATTATCGGTGTTGATATTTTATTAGCTCTTAGATGTTTGCAGACTTCATAGCCGTCTTTGGAGGGGAGCATAATATCAAGGATAATCAAATCATATTCGTTTACACTAGCAAGATATATAGCCTCTTCACCGTCATGACTTACATCGACGTAATAGTACTCTTCTTCAAGCCCTTTTTTCAAAAAAGAGGCTATTTTTATATCATCTTCCACAAGTAAAAACTTCATATATACCTCTCCCAAAAACTATTTCTATAATTATCCCACAGTTTTATGAAATGAGTATGAAACTTTATTTTATATAGTTTTTAATATTATATTTAACATAATACTCATCTACGGCTTCGCTTAAAAGTTTTTCATCTAAATTTGTTTTCTGCTTGACACCGAATCTCTCTAAAAAACCTCTTGGCATTATTGAATTCTCTATCTGTGGATTTTTCAAGAATTCAATCATAGCATTTTTTATATTGGTTTCACTACTATATTTTAACGTATATCTTTGCATAAATACAAAAAGTTGTTGATTCGCAATATGACACCCCAAACAATTTGTCTCAAAAGCACTGTTTCCATAGGAAAATGTAACTATCGTTAAAAATATCAATATTCTAGAGTAACGCATGTACCGCACCCTACTTTAGAATCAATCTTTATTGCTATGTTATACTCCTTTGCGATTGAATACACTATATTAAGACCTATTCCGAAACCTCCGTTTGTATCATCAAATCTTTGATACCTTTCAAAAGCTTTATCAACTTGTTCTTGACTCATTCCTATCCCTTCATCACATATACTAAAACTATTCTGATTTATATTGATAGTTATCTTAGCCCCTTTTTTAGAGTATTTAAAACCGTTGGACAACAAGTTATCAACCACTCGTACTAATTTCTTATTATCAATATTTAAGACACTTCTATTACTTTCATTTACAACGACAGATAAACTTTTCGATAAGAACAATAGCTTAAAATAATCAACTCTTTGTTTTATTAAATCATTTACTATTACATCTTGATTTTCTGATTTTTGTTTATTATCTAAAAGTAAAAATACTAAATCGTCATATATATTGCTCAATGTCAAGGAAGCGGTTTTAATCCTATTTATTTTATTACGCAGTGTAGGTTCTATATTATTTTTCTCGATTAATTCTATATTATTTAAAATGGTGGAAACGGGAGTATTGAGTTCATGTGTAGTATCTTTGATAAATCTATCAAGTAACGATACATTATCTCTTAAAGGTTTTAGGATAAGCTTAACAAGAAATACTGAAGTCAAAACTACTAAAATGATTATAAACAATGTACTCAAAAAAACTTTTTTACCTATATCGTGAAAAATATTCTTAATTTTTTTAGATACTACGATATATTTAGCGCCCAAATAATACGGCTCAGCTTCATAAATAAAATAAACCTTGTCGTCATAATAAGATATTTTATCATGAAAATTTAATTCAAAAGGAATTTGTGTCGTACAAAATATATTTTTTTTATCAACGTCAAATATTGCACTATCAAAATCATCAAATCTAGGATATTCTATCATTTCATTATAATTTGCTTTTTGGTGTAACTCTTTGATTGATTCAAAAACATCTTTATAATAACTTTTCATCTCCTGAATAAGAGTTGCTTCTAATTGCTCTTTTTGACCATGATAATAAATATAAGCTAAAGACAAAATCAAAAAAAGAGTAGATGATAAATAAAGAGACAAAACACTCTTTATAGTTCTTTTTTCAGCATTATACAAGTTTATATCCCACTTTTTTAATACTTACTATTTTGTCTTTACCGATAATACTTCTTAAATTCTTGATATATGTTCTTAAGCTCATATCGCTATGTATCTCGTCAAAACTCCACACATTCTCAAAAATAGTATCAAACATCACACACTGATTCCGATTTTTAATGAGAAGCTTCAATAATTCACTCTCTTTATGATTTAAAATTGTCTTTTCTTCATTAACTATAAGTTCATTTGTATTTATATTAAAAACTATATTTTCATATAAAGACAATAACTCTTGACTAGTTTTATACTCTCTTTTAATAATAGCTTTGATTCTAAATAATAATTCTTTTAAAGCAAACGGCTTTTTAAGATAATCATCCGCACCTACTTCGTAACCTCTAGCTAAATCATCGATAGTATTTCTTGAAGTTGTAAAAATAGCAGGGGTCTTTATGTTAGCATCTCTCAAACTTTTCAACAACTCAAACCCGTTCATACCGTCAAGATTGACGTCAAATATAAGTAAATCAAAATTTTCGTGATACAATTTATCTAATGCTTCTTCCGAGTCATAAACATAAACTACCCCAAATCCTTCTTCCTGAAGAAATTCAACTATAGTTTCCGATAAATTTATATCATCCTCAAGATATAATATTTTCACGATATCCTTTTCCTAAAAACTCAATCAAACGACAACACTAAACGTCTTTAATTGTATCCAAAAAGTATCTAAAGTTTTATTAATATTTAGTAGTAACACCATATAATGAAAATGTAATATTATCTACCTTAAGCAGTAATAACAACTCTTGTTCTTTGATTTGAGAATAACAATTAAATGCTAATAGCGAAATCATAAAAAGAACAACCAATGCAAGAAAATTAATATTTGAAATAAAACCCCTATCAGTCATCAATAATCCAACAAACAATAAATACCGTTTTCTAAAATAGGTTAAAACTATTTTAGAAAACTTACTTGGTATATATTACTTATTTTTTACCCCGACCTTTTGAGCCTTTATACATACCGCCGCTCCCTGAACCATCTTTTAACCTTTGTTGTGTTCCGTTAGCTGCTACTTGAGAATCTCTATATGCACTTCTTTCTTCAGGCGTCAAGGTTTGCATTTTACTTTGCATAGCACTTCTAAACGCTTCTTGTTCCTCCGTACCGACACTACCTCTTAAAGATCTTAACTCATCTATCGTCATTGAAGAGTAATCAACGGCAAATAAATTAGCAACTAAAACTGCACTTAATACTAACTTTTTCATTTTATCTCCTTTTTGTTTTATTGAAAGAATTATAAAAGAAAATCGTGAAATAATTGTGAATTTTTATAGAAGATTACAGTCTTGCATAATAAAAGATAAAGCGGTAGAAAAAAGGCTGAAATCTAATAGACTATAAATTCCAACCGTATATTTGTTTAGCTATTTTTAATACTCTCAATATTTTCATAGCTACAGCCCAGCCGGTACTCTCTTCATAGTGTCCGCCTAGTGTTTGATTGTAAATAGTTTTATTCCCCAAGACAGGTATATCTACAACAATTCTCACATGCATTGAAGCATAAGATTTACTTTTATTAAACTCACTAATGCTCACTACTATTCTAGGTGTTTGGTTAACAACCTTGTCTTCGTTACCATTAATTGCAATAGGACCTCCGTGTACTTGTCCACTCTTAACCCCGCTAAAACTAGAATCATAACTTAAGCCTATATTGCCGTCACCCATATTCAATAATTGCAATGTAGTCTTAACCTTCTCAGACACAGGAAACCCACCGTAACTTTGTGATTCAGTTTTTGAATCAATAACTGTAAATGCCATAATCTTCTCCTTGAATGAAATATTCCGACTATTAAGGTTTTTCGGTAAATACCTTGTTTCTTAAACGGTTTAACAACTCCGATTAAGCAAGTTTAGTACTTGAGTGTTTGAAAAGTGTTTGATGAAACTTATTGATGGCTTAAATAATTAGGATTTAAAAAATATCAATCAAAATACGAGAGAATAGATAATTCAAACTTTAGGATGCAATCTGTTATTGTATATGCAAGAAATAGTTTTAATTTTATGTTTATTTTATTATTTTACAAGCGTGTATATGCTATTTTTTTTAATTTTAAGACTTATGAAATTAATAAACAATAAAGATATTTAAAACAAGTGCCCGATATTGTTGTAATTAATGCAATAAGAAGAGAATCAGCAAGTAAGAGGTAATTTATAAACAACAATGAAGCAAATTATTTAAAGGTATTAATAGCGTTTAATAACTCTAATTTATCAACGATTGAAACAAGATTTGGTAATAAATACATTTTCAGAATTTTTATAGTATTTTTAGTTTTATCTGTTACTAGTATTTTTTATTGCAATAAATATAGTAATTTGATTATTATTATACTTGGTTTAATTATAATGTTTTGTATCTACCTTTATTCTAAACATATCAATAACAAGGTAGTAACCTATTTTGGGGAAAGTAGTAAAGCTTTTATAGAACAAAATGAAATACATTGGCGTGGTATTAGAGCATTGATATTTTTTGAAAACATAAAAAAAGAAAATCTCCATCTGAGTGAAGATTGGATTTCTGAAACCATTGAAAAAGAATTAAACTTAAAAAAGTTTAAAATACTTAAAACACCTATTTTTCTTGGATTAATATCAGTTTGGGGTATGCTAATAAATAGTATTTTTGATAAAATTGAGTTATCCGTTTTGTGGGTATTCTTTTTTATGCTTCCTATTATTACATATGTTTTTTATAGTGTAGTGTCAATATTAAGAACAGAAGAGTCAAAAATGAATGATTTAAAACTTTTTATCCATTGGTATAAAGTGATTGCACCTACAATTGAGAAATTCCAAATTAGTAAAGAAAAACAAGAATAATGGAATAATAGGAATAATGGGGACAGGCACCTTTAAACAGTAGTAAACAAGGAAAAACAAAATGGATAAACTCATAAGAAACTCAACCGCAGAATTTTTGATATTTACCTCGCAAAGTGGTGCTAATAGCATCGAAGTAAAAGTTTTTGATGAATCTGTTTGGCTTACTCAGACGATGATAGCCAAGCTTTTTGATGGCTATTGCGGATTACAATTTGTTCGAAAAAAATAAACTCAGACGATGATAGCCAAGCTTTTTGATGTGCAAAGACCAGCGATTACAAAGCATCTGAAGAATATTTTTGAAAGCTATGAGTTAGATGAAAATTCAGTTAGTTCCATTTTGGAACATACTGCCAATGATGGTAAAACATATAATACAAAATACTACAATCTTGATACCATCATATCTGTAGGATACAGAATAAACTCCAAAAAAGCGACACAGTTTAGACAGTGGGCGACAAGTGTACTTAAAGAGTTTGCCATAAAAGGGTTTGTACTTGACAAAAAGCGACTTGAAAACGGCTCATTTTTAGGACAAAACTATTTTGATAAACTCTTAGAAGAGATGAGAGAGATACGCCTTAGTGAGCGAATGTTTTATCAAAAGATTACCGATATTTATGCCACAAGTGTAGATTACAACAAAGATGATGAGACAACTAAAAAGTTTTTTTGCGAAGGTGCAAAATAAACTTCATTTTGCCATTCATGGACATACGGCGGCGGAACTTATTTACAATAGAGCAGATAGTAATAAAGAGTATATGGGGCTAACTTCTTGGGATAATGCTCCTAGTGGAAAAGTACTTAAATCTGATGTTACCATAGCAAAAAATTATCTCTCAAAAGATGAGCTTGACTCCCTTGGGCGAATTGTCAATGCATTTTTAGACCTTGCAGAAAATAGGGCAAAAAGAAATATACCCATGAGTATGGAAGATTGGGCTGCAAGGCTTGATGCCTTTTTGGAGCTTGATGATAGAGAGATTTTGCACGATGCAGGAAAAATCACCAAAAAAATAGCTGATGAAAAAGCTTTGAGCGAATTTGAGAAATACCGTGTGGTTCAAGATAGATTTTTTATGAGTGATTTCGATAGATTGATTTTAGATGTAAAAAAGAGGTAAATAAGTAAAAGCATAATGAGTTTCTCAAAGAGCTTGGAATCCCATTATTGCCATAGCTTAAGGAAGTAAAAGAGCCTTATTTAGACTCTTTTACCATATCGGCAAACTCACCGAAAACATATTTACTTTCGTGTGGTCCCGGACTAGCTTCTGGGTGGTGTTGTACCGAGAATATCGGTTTGTTTTTGTATTTTACACCCTCTATAGTGTTGTCAAATAGATTGATATGAGTAATCTCTGCTATCTCATCTATATTATCAGGAACGCTATAGTTATGATTTTGTGCAGTTATTTCAACTACACCTTTGTTGGCTACCGGATGGTTACCGCCGTGTTGTCCGAATTTTAGTTTGTATGTATCATATCCATGAGCGATACTTAGCATTTGGTGACCTAGACAAATAGCAAATATCGGAATGTTTTTATCAAGAAGTTTTTTAACCTCCGCTACTTCTGCCGTAAGCGTAAGTGGATCCCCCGGACCGTTACTCAAAAACACTCCGCCGATTTCACCAGCTTCAAATCTAGCTATCAAATCATCACCGCTAAAAGTAGATGGGATTACTTCTACTTCAAGACCGCTTTCTACAAGCTCGTTTAGTATATTTCTTTTTACGCCGAAGTCAAGAACAACTACTTTTTTGTTGCTCATCATTGCCGGTTTGTATGCAAGTTTTACAGGGTCCCATGCACCGCTTTTGTGTACATAAGCCTCTTTTGTACTAACTATTTTGATATAGTTAATATCTTCTATTCTTGGACTACCTTTTAGTTTTTTTGCAAGTTCTTCTTTTGAGCTAATTTCCGTAGATGCTATCATCATCATAGCACCGGTTTCTCTCAAAGTTTTCGTGAGATGTCTTGTATCTATATCGCAAATACCTATAATATTATGTTCTTTTAACATATTTGCCAAAGAATCTTCGGCTCTAAAGTTTGAATATTCTTCGTTATATGCTCTTACGATTACACCGCTACAATATGGTTTTGGATGCTCGTTATCATCTTTGTTTACACCTACGTTACCGATTTCAGGCATAGTAAACGTTATAAACTGCCCGGCATAACTTGGATCGGTAATGATTTCTTGATACCCCGTAAGTGATGTATTAAATACTATCTCACCTACGCTTGTTCCACTTGCACCAAATGAATTTGCCTCAAAAAACATCCCATTTTCTAAATATAACCAAACTTTTTGCATATTCATTCCTTTCTTATAATAATCCTCTTTTCCCTAACTCTTCTTCATACAATCTATTGTACACCAACTGATAATCTTCACTACCAGGAACTAATTTTCTTTTATAATTCTTGATTTTCTCAAAAACCGACTTATCGGCATCTTCAAAACCTTTTACAAACTCTTCAAAAGAACCTACGATAACATTCTTAACTTGATTATCGCTCACCGTGAAGTGGATAAAATCCTCTTCCCATAAGAAATCTATAATTTTATGAGCTATATCACTAAATCTATCTTCAATGCTCAAAATAACACCGTGCTCATTTGCAAGTCTTTTTTTTACCATCCAAAATAGTTGTTTATAATCAGCTTGATAAAACTCTATATCACCCTCTTTTTTCTCTAAAAGTTTATTAACTTTTTCGTCAAGGGCATTTTCGTTTTCTATATCTTCATCAATAATTCTTTCAATCTCTTCTATTATGCTATCTTTATCTTTTCTTACTTCAATAAAATCACATCTCAATAAATCTCTAGCAATCTTTTGCGATATATATGGTGTGTGTTGTAGCTTTATTTTCATCAAAACCCCTTTGTTAACTTATTATCTAATAATCGTATCTGCTCTTTCCGGGCTTGTAGAAACTATACCTACTTTTACACCGGTTACCTCTTCTATTGTTTGAATATACTCTTTTGCTTCCGCTGGAAGTTTGTCGTATTCTCTTATACCGACTACGCTATCCCAACCTTTTACCTCTTTGTAAATAGGTTTTACATTTTCTAAATCACTTGGAACATAGTCAATTATCTCACCGTCAAGCTCATACGCCATACAGATTTTGATAGTTTCAAAGCCGTCTAATACGTCAAGTTTCATCAAAGAAAGGTCATCACATCCGTTTAGTTTTGCCGCATATTTGACCAAAACCGCATCAAACCATCCACATCTTCTTAGTCTTCCCGTAGTAGTACCTCTTTCTTTGCCTACATCTGCCATAGTTTTACCTGCATCGCCGAAATCCTCAGTAGGGAAAGGCCCGTTTCCTACTCTTGTACAATATGCTTTTACTATACCTGTTACTTTTCCTATTTGTTTTGGGTTAAGCCCAAGACCGCTACAAGCACCTGCACTTATAGTGTTTGAGCTGGTAACATAAGGATATGTACCGTGGTCGATATCTAACATCGTACCTTGGGCACCTTCAAGTAATACTTTTTTATTGTTATCTAAAAAACCCCAAACCATATTTGTAGTATTCGCGATAAAAGGTGAAAGCTTTTCTCTATACTCTTCTATCTCATCGAAAAGCTCTGAAGATGTAGGAATTTGTATATTCATAGCTTCAAATATCGCTTTGTTAAATTCAAAATACTCCATAATCTTAGCTACCAAAGTGCTTGGATGTAAAAGTTCACCCACTCTATAACCGCTTCTATTTATTTTATCTGCGTAACAAGGTCCGATACCTTTACCGGTTGTACCTATCGCTTTAGTACCTTTCAACTCTTCTCTTGCTCTATCCACCAAAGAGTGGTAGCTCAATATCAAGTGTGCTTTATCACTAATAAACAGCCTTCCTTCTAAATTTTCAAACTGTTTCATCTCTTTTATCAAATCACTAGGACTTACAACCACACCGTTACCGATGATATTGATAGCTTTTGGATTTAGTACCCCCGAAGGGATTAGGTGAAGTGCATATCTCACACCGTCAACCCAAATAGTATGACCTGCATTATGTCCGCCTTGGTAACGACATACTACATCATACTCTTGTGCTAATCTATCTACGATTTTACCCTTTCCTTCATCGCCCCACTGAATACCTACTATTAAATCTGCTTTCATTTCAAAACCCTCTTAAAATTTATTTACTTATCTAAAATTTTCAATACATTATCGGTATATAATGCAAATCCTAGTGAATCTATCTCTTCACTTTTATAACTACCGCCTATCATAAGGGTAGAATTGCCTTCAACTACTCTATAATATATATCATCATAATATTTCATAGAACCGTAGTATAAAGGTGATATAACTATTTCATCATACATCAAAAACATTGCTATATTTTTTAATTTTTGCAACTCTTCTTTAATCCGTACGGGCATTATGTTCAATACGTTTTCCGTTATATCATCTTTTGAGTTTATCTCTATAAGTTTATTTAGCCACTCGATTCCCAAATCATAAAGTGCCGCTATATCGCTGTTTTTAAATAGTTCTATATCTATTTCAAATTCATCCGATATGATTTTAGGGATGTTGATATTTGATATTTGAAGTGTAGCTTCAATCTTTAGAAGTTTCACTATATCAAGACTAATAGCCATGATATCAGATATATCATCATGTCCTATCCACTCGCACCCTACCTGATAATGCTCGTTTGAGGGATAGTTAAAAACAGGTTGTACGTAAAACCATTTTTTATGATTTGTCGTACGCCCTAGTCTTTTTGTTATGATTCTCACAACATCCAAAGTAGAATCGGCACGAAGTGCAACTTCATTGTTATCTTCATCAAAAATCTTGATAAGTTTTTTGACATCATCTATACTTTGATGTTGCCCGTAAGAAAAGTTAGGAGTAACTATCTCTTCAAATCCGCTTTTTAAAAGCATTTCGCTCAAGACGGATTCTAACTCCCTTTTTTGACGAGCCGATTTACCGAAATATAGTCGAGCACCCTTTGGAATTTCGTGTTCTAAAATCACTTATTATACTCCGAAATATGTTTTACTAAATACGGTATTTGCAGTACCGTCAAATTTTCTAACACCTATTTTATCAAGTGCTATTTCAACGGCATTTACAGCCCAAGCAGCTTCATAAGGAGATACTAGACCCATATGATTGATTCTAAAAATTTTACCTTTTAAATGGTCTTGACCGCCTGCAATATTTATGTCAAACTCTTCTTTTAACATTTTTCTTATTTTACCCGTATGCTCCGAAAATATCGTAGTCATAGAGTCTGCCGGAGTTTTTGGATATATGGTTAGACCTATAGCTTTTAAAGCCTCTCTTGTAGCCAATGCTCTTTTTGCGGTATCGGCGTATAATTTATCATATCCACTATTTTTGATATTTTCTAAAATAGCTTTAAGACCTATCGTAAGAGTAGTCGCGGCCGTCCATGCAGTCGTATTTTCTCTTTGTTTTTTTAGCTCTGTTTTTAGGTTTAGATAATATCCAAAAGGTTTAGCTTCAAGTTTTGCAACGGCCATTTTACTAAGACCTATCATTGCAAGTCCAGGTGGCAACATAAGAGCTTTTTGACTCCCCGTTATAACCGCATCAAGATTTGTTACATCTATTTTTTCTACACCTATTGCAGTTATACCGTCAGCTACTACTATGATGTTTGGATTTTTTGATTTAGCAAGTTTTGCTATCTCCTCAACAGGATGTCTAAGCCCCCCTGCACTCTCGCAGATTTGGATAAAAATAGCATCTATATCACTATGCTCGTCAAGTGCTTTTTCCACGTCTTTAATATCACAAGGCGTATCCCACTCGTATTTTAACTCAACTTTAGGGATATTATAAGCATCACAAATTTTTCCGAATCTTTCACCGAATTTTCCGGAATTTACCGTCAACGCTTTTTTATGTGTAAGATTGGTAACACAAGCTTCCATAGCTCCGGTTCCGCTAGATACAAGCATCAAAGCCTCATCCATTCCGAACAGTTCTATCAGAAGTTCTCTAGTTTTAGCAAAAATTGCTTCAAATTCAGGAGTTCTATGGTGGATAGTCTCTCCACTCATCGCAACCCTTACAAATTCAGGTACTGGGGTAGGTCCAGGTGTAAGTAACATTTTATTATTCCTCAAAACTTATTATAAAATCTTTTTACAAAAACCTGATATTCTACAATAACTTTGATTAAGAGCAAATTAAATATACTTTTTTAAAAAACGATACTAAAAGTCGACCCTTCATCTACCTCAGATTCAAGTTCTAGCGTAAAACCGTGAAGATTTACTATATTTTTAACTATATTAAGCCCCAATCCCAAAGAGTTATTCCATCCGTCATCACTTACACGGTAGTATTTTGTAGTGATTTTGCTAACATCCTCTTTTGAGATACCTAGACCTTTGTCAATAATATGTATCCTATCTTTATCAAGAACTACTTTTACATCATATTCCGAGTATTTCAAAGCATTTTCTATTAAATTCTTTACCGCTATAGAAAGTAGCATCTCATCGGCTTTTACCGTAAAATCATCTCCGATTAATACGATTTCTCGGTTTTTATAGTTTTCCTTTAATTCAGCTATAGATTCATTTGTCAATGAACGCATAGAAACATCTGAATACATAAGATTTTGTTTTCCCTCTTCTAGCTTTATAGATAGCCTTAGCCTATCTATTATACTGGACATTTTTGTTGCATTATTATATATCTTAGTCAAAAACTTTGCCAAAATATCTTTGTTTATATTTGGGTCATCCTTGATTGTTTGAGCATACCCTACAATAACGGCGATAGGGTTTTTGAACTCATGACTTATGGCAGAGATTATATCGTCTTTTTGCTTATTTGCTAGTTTTAATTTAGCGGTTTTTTTGGCTGCTTTTTTCTCTTTCTTTGCCAAAATGGTGGCCACGCCTTGAAGTAATTTGGTAATTTTATTAAACTCTTGAGAGTATGTGGAAACTTCAAAATTTACATCTTCTTTTTTCGTAAGTTTTTTGAGATATTCCAAAACCTTTTCCGTTTCATCTTTGAGTTTGGTGCTTATTTGGTAAGTAATAAAAAATGCAAAAACCAAGAAAAGTGCGAATATAACGGTAGCTTTAATAGCAAGTGACGTAAAATCATTTTGAATTTGAACAATATCATCAGCCATTCTGATATAGTACACCTCATCATCTACTATTATTTTTTTTGCGATATACAACAAATCTTTATCCACGCTTGCAGAATGTCTTATGCTATCTCCTACACCGTATTTAGAGGCTTTTATTATCTCTTCTCTTGTTTTATGATTTTCAAGTAAATTTTTGTCTTTATCGCTTTCTATGATTACGGTACCATCCTCTTTTATGATGGTAAGCCTTAGATTAAATTTATCTCTAAATTTTGTAGCAAATATTTCAAAATCATTTGTTTCATTTATATAAAGTGAAAAAAGGTCAATATTTTGAGAGAGATTTTTTTTGGTTTGGTCTATATATATATCTTTTAACCAGAAATATACGACGACTCCCCAAATTATCCCTATAAGTATAAAAAGTATTACGAATTTTCTAAAAAAAAGTTGGTGTATCTTTAACAAAAAATATATCCTTCACCACGAACTGCTTTAATATACTCTTTTTGCCCTTCAGGGTCTATCTTTTCTTTTAGCCTTTTGATAGCTACGTTTACGGTTTTTAGCTGCTTATCATAAGAGTCTTTCCATACACTCTCTAGTAAATGCTCACGGCTAAGAAGAATATCCTTATTTTTAACAAATTCCAAAAGCAAATCATGCTCAAGATGGGTAAGCTCAACCTCATCATCACCTATTTTAAATTTCTTGCTGTCGAAATTGTAAGTAATATCTCTTGCTTTTATTATAGCAGCCTCTTTCGCACTTCTTTTTATTACGGCTTTTACCCTTGCTACAAGTTCGTCTTTATCAAAAGGCTTTGTTATATAATCATCTCCGCCTTTTTCAAAACCTTCTAATATATCACTTTGTGCTGTTTTTGCAGTGAGATAAATTACGGGAATGTTGTACCCTTTCGTTCTAAGTCCTTGAATAAAATTTGCTCCATCGATTCCCGGTAAATTTCTATCCATCAAAATAAGGTCAATCTTCTCTTCGTCTAAGATTGCCTGAATGTTTTTTGTGTCCAGACAACCTATAACTTCATAACCCGCTTTAGTTAGATTATACTCCACTAATTCTAATAAATCTTCTTCATCTTCTACCATTAATATTGTTTTACTCATTTTAAACCTTTGGTATATTGGTATAATAATTATCGGTGTATTGGAAACAAGTTCTTACTAATCACTAATAACCAATTACTAAATTATAGTTGTTCTAGTTCTCTACCCGTTTTTGCAAAAAGTAAAATATTTGCGATACTCAAAGTTCTATCGGCAAATCTCTCGACTCTTCTTAATGCACTCAAAAGGTTGAAATACTCAAGCGATAAATCATGATTTTCATTCATCGCATGTAAAATATTTTTTTCTACCATAGAATACAAATCATCGGTTTTAGACTCTTCTATAGAAATTTTTTGATAAAACTTCTCTATAGTTTCGTGATCAGCTTCATCTATTATCTCACTTATGCCGACAAGAGCTTCATAACAAGATTTTATCATAGGAATAGTATATTCTAAAATTGATTTTATTTCAATATCTTTAGAGCAGTTTGATGAAAACTTTTTCAAAAATACTCTAATATTGTCTATTACCCTTACGTATTCATTGGTAATTTTTAAATAAGACAACATCTCTCTTAAATCTTTTGCTTCAGGATGGTAAAGAGCAAAAGTCGTAACTATCATATTATCTATCTCTACACTCTTTGCATGAGCTTTTTTTGCAGATATTTTTATATCTTTTAAACACTCTATATTTCCAGCTTCCAAACAAGCTAAAACCTCTTTTGTAGTCTCCATAGCTTGTCTATTAAGGTCTGTTATTGCACCTTTTATTTGATTTAATTTTTCTTCTTCTTTTTTTAACATACTAAGTCCTTTATAGTGTATTGGTGTATTGTCCTCAGGCTTTGCCCTGCGCGATTTCGCTTCGCTATATGGTGTATTGGTGTATTGGTGTATTGGGATAAAATCTTCTTCCCAATAACTAATTACTAATAACCAATTACTAAATCATCCGAATCTTCCCGTAATATAATCTTCCGTTTTTTTCTCTTTTGGATTTACGAATATTTTTTCCGTTTCATCGTACTCTATCAAATCTCCAAGGTGGAAAAATGCCGTATAATCAGCCACACGTGCCGCTTGTTGCATATTGTGAGTAACGATTACTATCGTAAAATTTTTTTTAAGTTCCAACATCAATGCCTCTATTTTTTCGGTACTAATAGGGTCTAGTGCACTTGTAGGCTCATCCATCAATATAACATCCGGTTTTATGGCTATCGTTCTAGCTATACAAAGCCTTTGTTGTTGACCACCGCTTAAACTAGTTCCAGGGTTTTTAAGGCTATCTTTTACCTCATTCCAAAGTCCCGCACTTATAAGGGATTTTTCTACCAACTCGTCACACTCTTTACCTTTTTTTACGATACCGTGTTTCAAAGGGGCATAGGCGACATTATCGTATATTGATTTCGGGAATGGATTTGGCTGTTGAAACACCATACCTATTCTTTTTCTTACACTTACCTCATCAACATCTTTATCATAGATATTTTTTTCATCTATGATCACTTGCCCTTCGACTCTTGCACTTCCCACAAGGTCGTTCATCCTATTAAGACATCTAAGAAATGTCGATTTACCGCAACCTGAAGGCCCTATAAGCGCAGTAATTTTATTTTCATAAAGATCCAAATTAATCCCATGTAAAGCATGTTTTGCTCCATACCAAAGATTTAAATCTATTGCTTTTATTTTTGTATTCATACTAAAAGATTCTCCTAAAATTTATAACTATTCAAATGTGTCTGTACCTACGTATACCCGTACACTAGCGTTCGCACATGGGCATCGGCTTGCGAACCTACAAACGACAAGCAGTTGTCGTTCGTTTAACGGTTTCCCTCGGCACTCGGCGGTGCATAAATGCACAACGCCTCGCGTTCAGAACCTACGCCTCACCCAGCCTCGGTCTGTGCATAAATGCACATAGCCCTCGGTTCCGAGGCTACGAACGACAAGCAGTTGTCGTTCGTTTAACGCCTCTCACCACTTGACTTCGAATTTTTTTCTTAAATATATAGCCAAAGTATTAAGTGAAATTAATACCGTCAAAAGTACCAAAATACCTGCTGCCGTTCTCTCTATATAAGCACGTTCAGGCATACCTGCCCATGTAAATATTTGTGCAGGCATAACCGTTGCCGCATCCATAACTCCGCTTGGTGCATCAGGGATAAATGCAATCATACCGACTATAATAAGAGGTGCGGTTTCACCTATAGCCTGAGCAAGTCCTATAATAGACCCCGTCATCATACCTGGAAATGCCAAAGGAAGTACATGGTCTCTTACAACTTGTATCTTCGTAAGGCCAAGTCCGTATCCTGCTTGTCTAATACTATCAGGGACAGACCTTAGAGCTGCCCTTGAGCTTACTATTATTACAGGTAACGTCATCAATGCTAATGTAAGTCCACCTACAAGCGGCGTAGACCTAGGTAACCCGAAAAGATTTATAAATATAGCAAGACCTAATAAACCGAAAAGTATAGACGGAACAGCATTAAGATTATTTATATTTACCTCTATAAGTGTAGATATTTTACCGTCTTTGCCAAATTCTTCAAGATATATAGCCGTCATTACACCAAGTGGAAAAGCTACTGCCATACAAACAAGCATTGTAAGGATACTTCCTACAATTGCCGAATAAAAACCGCTATTTTCAGGTATTTTAGAATCTCCGGTCAAAAAGAAAATTAAATTTAATCTTTTTTCCACTCTACCTTCTTTTTTTAATCTATCAACTAAAGCTATTTCTCTATCTTTTAGTCTATGCTTACTCCCTTTTACGTATTGATCAACTTCTGCATTGGCAAGAACCCAAACCTTTGCCTTAGTATTCATCAATTCCGGCTTTTTAGCAAACTCAACCGAAAAATCCCTAAACCAAGCTCTACTTACCACCGCTCTATAATCTCTATCAATAGCCATTCTTCCGTCATCTAAACTTTGTTCGGTATATTCTACGTCAAGTAGTAAATACGTCTGTTTATATGCAGGAAGCCCTTTTGAAACCATATCAAACAAAAAAATAAAAAGGAAAAACAAAGACAATATTAAAGACCCTAACGCAAAAAATCTAAATATTCTATTAAATCTATGCCTTTTTTTAAGTGTCGGGTCGTAAAACGGATTATGATTCATTGTTTCTCCTTACAGATTATTTGATTTATATTTTTCTTTAAACTTTTTAATCATAAACACGCTTATCAAGTTTAATACAAGCGTTACGACAAAAAGAACTAAACCTAAAGCAAAAGCAGACAATGTCTCCGCCGTACCGAAAGCAAAATCACCGGTAAGCGCATTTACGATAGATACCGTTACGGTAGTCATATCCTCCAAAGGATTCCATGTAAGATTCGGTCTAAGACCTGCAGCCATAACAACAATCATAGTCTCACCCAAAGCCCTACTTATTCCAAGCAAAGATGCAGATATAATACCCGGTGATGCCGCAGGTAAAACTATATGGATTATAGTTTCCGTTTTCGTCATCCCAAGTGCTAACGAACCGTTTCTCATACTATCGGGTACACTTTTGATAACATCATCGCTTAAGCTTGAAATAATCGGTATAATCATAATACCCATAACTATCCCCGAAGCCAAAGCGGAGTTAAAGGCTGCATTCAATCCTAGGAAACCTGCGATTTCAACAATCAAAGGTGCCACAGTTAGAGCAGCGAAGAAACCGTATACTACGGTTGGAATACCCGCTAGAATTTCCAACATAGGTTTAAAAGTATTTCTAACACCGTAACCGGCATATTCAGATAAATAAACGGCACTAAGCACTCCTACAGGAAGTGCAACCGCCATAGCTATAAACGTTATCATAAACGTTCCGGCAAAAATACCTACAGCTCCAAACTTAGCCCCTTCAACTCCGGGAGACCACTCCGTACCGGTTATAAAATACCAAAAACTTTGTAGTTTAAAGAATTCAATAGCTTCAAATACTATAGAAAACAATATAGCGATAGTAGTTAAAATAGTAACGGCAGTAGCTGAAAACAACAACCATTTTACAATTTTCTCTTTTATCTCATTGCTTCTTTTTGTTGTTTGAAATGATTTCATAAAAATTTGTCCTTTTTTTAAACGCAAAAAGAGGGCGTTAACCCTCTTTAATAATTTTTGTTAGTTTGAATTACCGATTAATGTAATTGGTCAGCTGTTAACTTAACTCTATTTTCTACTATATTTCTAGCTTTTTCTCTAGCATCTTTAGCTGACGGGATAAGACCTATCTCAGTTAAGATACCGTCATCACCAATCATTTTTTCACTCATAAACAATGAAGCATAATCTTTCATAGCAGGCACTTCTTTTTCATGAGATGTTTTTAGATAAAAATACATACTTCTTGATATCGGATATTTACCCGCTGCAATGTTCTCAGGTGTAGGTTCATTACCGTTGATTTTTGCACCTTTGATTATATCTTTGTTTTCAGCCAAGAAACTGTAACCGAATACTCCGATAGCATCTTTATCTTTTACAAGTTTTTGAACGATTAAGTTATCGTTTTCACCTGCATCTACATAGTGACCGTCTTGTCTAATTTTAGAATATTTTTTATGTCCTGCTGCATGATATACATCTTTGAATTTACCTTTTTTAGTAAATATTTGCATAGTCATCTCTTCAAAACTATCTCTTGTTCCAGAAGATTTCGGTGGTCCGTAAACTCTGATTTCTCTATTTGGTAAAGATGCGTCTATATCACTCCATTTTTTATATGGGTTTTTGATTAGACTTTTACCGTCTTTACTTGGTATCTCTTCAGCTACTGCCATAAAAATTTGTTCTAAAGTTAAGTTTAAATCAGCATTTGATTTACTTTGTGCTATAGCAATACCGTCGTATCCGATTAAAGCCTCTACTATATCCGTTACACCGTTTTGAGCACAAGTCTCAAATTCAGCTTTTTTCATTCTTCTACTTGCATTCGTGATATCAGGTGTTTCCATACCGTTACCTGCACAAAAAAGTTTCATACCACCGCCTGAACCTGTTGATTCAACAACCGGAGTAGGGAATTTTGTCGTTGCGCCTAATTCTTCCGCAACCGCACTTGAAAAAGGATACACAGTACTTGATCCAACTATTCTTATTTGATCTCTAGCACTTGCAGTTACATTAAGTGCCGCAACCGCTGCTAAAGCTATTACCGATTTTTTAATTGTCATTTTACTTCCTTTGTAAGTTTTTTTTGCATTAAAAGTATAAAAAATGTTAGTTACACGACGGTTACATTTTGTTTTTAACTACTGAGCAAGTCTACAAATTCATCTTTATTGGGGCAAAACTGACCATTCTTTTCTATAAGTATCAAATCCCTAGCCATCCCTTTGCTTGTGTATATTTTTGCACTCTCTATATCTATGCCGAAATCCTCAAACATTTTTGCCGCATAAGCAAAAAGCCCTTTTTGGTCTTTGGCTTCTATTTTAAGTGCGGCAAGACTCTCGGTATAATCACACTCAATAGTAATGCCCTCTTTCTTTATTACCGGCTTTTTCAATGAAATCTTCTTACCTGATGATTTAAACGAATCTTTCAAAATCTTCTCTATCTCTACAATGTCTTGTGTTTCTACTCTTTCATCGAAACTTACCTCATAAAACTTTTTACTATCAAATAATTTATAAATCCCCATTGAGGATAGATTAAGGTAAGCCGATAATTTTCCAAGTAAATAACTAAGATTCATTTTGTGTTGTTTTACTATTTGAAGAGTTAAAACTTCATCATTTATAATTTTAAAATCATATTCTTTAACACCGTAAGCCCATATTCCTATATCTATTATATCGCTCACTTTAAGTTTCAAGAACATATGAGTAGACTGTATCGATAAAATTTTCTTTTGTAAATCTAAATCTAATTCTTTAAATGTTTTATTTTTCTTTATTGCATCAAGCTTTAGTACCCTTTTTGTACTATCTTTTATCAAATCAACATTTTCAAATGCCAACATGGATTGTAAAAAAAGCTCACGCAATAAATTAGCCGTAGTGCTTTTATATACATCTTTACCCACGGAACTTATATCGCTATAAGTAAGGACAAAAAGAAATTTTAAAGCTTGCGGCGTTTGAAGCAGCCCCGTAAAATTAAGTATTACATTTTGAGAATATATATCTTCCCTTGTGGCTACCTTATTCATCATATTGTGATACCTTACTATTCTAGCACCTAGTGTTGTGGACTCTTCATCAAGTCCAAATGTTTTTGCGAATTTCCTAAAAATCCTCTCCCCTACTATATGGTGGTCTCCACCCCTACCTTTACCGCTATCATGAAAAAGTATACAAAATCTTAGCAGTGCTTTCTCATCAGCACTAAAAGTTTCATATAAATTTCTTACAAAACTATCTTCGATATTTTCCAAATTCTTTAAAGCTTTTATAGTATGCAAATCCACCGGATGTTTATGGTAACCGTCAAATTGAGGTTGATTTTGAATACCTGCAAAATAAGGGAATATTTTCATAAACAATTTCGCGTTATATAAAAGTTTTACTATATGATATATATTGCCTTTTTTAAAAAGCTCTTTTAAAAGCCTTTTCGTCTCTTTTGTATTAGTCTTTGTAAGTATAGTTTTACTAACAAAATAAACATAAGAAGGATCAAATTTATTTACCTCATCAAGAGTAAGTAACTCTTTTAATAATGTATTTAACGTAACCCCTTTTCTATTATATGACGTATAAGCTTCTTTGGAATAAACATATAAATTTTTTGAAACTCTTGCACTTCTTAAAAGTTTTATATTTGAACTTTTATATAAATAAGGTCGCACTACCTTTTTTGTCATAACCGAACTAAAAAAATGAATATTATGAAAAGACTCAAATAATCTTGTCATACAATCACGCTCTTTGGTTATTTTAGACCTATTTTTGAATCCTAGTTTCGAACTAAGTTCAGGCAAAATATCAAAATTAACAATATCCATTTTTTTCTTTGCTATCAAATGCAAAGCATTTCTAACCCTAAAAACAAATTCCAAAGATATTCTAAAATTCCTATACTCTTCCTCACTAAAAAGTCTACCGCTAAGTTCCTTTATAGTGCTCACGCCGTATATTGTATTACACATCCAAAAAAGAGAATTTGATTCTCTCATTCCACCGTAACCCTCTTTTACGTTAGGCTCCATTATTAATGGATATTTTTTAAGTCTTTGAGTATGTTCGGCTAGTTTTTGCTCAATAAACTCTTGTTTACCGTTTTGGCGTACTCTTTTTAGATTATTTTGATAATTATGCCAAAGCTGTTTTGAACCATATATCATCCTAGATTCTATAATGGCTGTTTTTATGGTAATGTCCTCTTTTACCACATTTTCTATATCTTTTATTTCATGGACTCTATGCCCTAATTTCAGACCGGCATCCCATGCCAAAGTCAAAAATTCTTCTAGGATATTTTTTATATTATACCCTTTAGTATCTTCGTATAAAAGCATCAAATCTATATCACTGTAGATACAAAGTTGCTCCCTACCGTAGCTCCCAAGTGCCACCAAAGTGATAGGTATAGCATTACTTAAAGGTTGATATTGACCGAAATGTTTTCTAAGTATATATTTATATAGGTGTATTATAAAACTATCTATCTGCTTAGTATGTTTTACAAAAAAATCTTTACCGCCGCTATGGGTAAATATCTCATCTAAACTACCCAAATACTCTTTTATAGAATTTTTTATAAGCTTTGATATCTCAAAATCTTTTGCATTTGAGTCTATCAACTCTTCTATTTTTATACTTAAATCACTCACATCAATCCTTTCAGCCATTAACCCTGAACCCCTTTTTTTAATTATATACAAAAATAGCTAATATTTTATACACAAACCTTAAAACAAAATAGTTATTACAATTGATTTAAGAATCTCTAATTTTTTTTTGATATAATCGCTTATCAATTATTATACGATAGGAATTTTTATGAGAGAATGGCTTGATAACCACAAAGAAGACCTTGTTAGAACACAGATGTATTATGCAAAACAAGGCATTATAACGGACGATATGAAATATGTTGCTGAAGTTGAAGGTCTTGATCCTGAACTTGTAAGAAGTGAAATAGCTAGGGGAAGACTTATAATTCCCGCTAACGTAAACCATAAACATCTAAAGCCTATGGCAATAGGAATAGCAAGTAAATGTAAAATCAATGCAAATATAGGCTCATCTGCCCTTGCTTCAGACATAGCCGGAGAGATAGAAAAAGTTGATGTTTGTCTAAAGTACGGTGCAGATACCATAATGGACTTAAGTACGGGCGGAGACCTTGATGCCATAAGAGAAGCGGTAATAGCCCATTCAAGCGTTCCTGTAGGTACTGTTCCTATGTATCAAATTATCCACGATTGCGGAGGAGATATAAACAACCTCTCTATCGACGTAATGTTATCAACGTTAGAAAAACAAGCACGTCAAGGGGTAAGTTACTTTACTATTCATGCTGGGTTTTTGCTACGTTTTATGCCTTACGTTGCAAAAAGAAAAATGGGTATAGTATCTCGCGGGGGAAGCTTAATGGCATCTTGGATGATGCACTATCACAAAGAAAACCCTTTTTACGAAGCTTATGATGCGATACTAGATATTTGTAGAAAATACGACGTATCCCTATCTCTAGGTGATAGCTTAAGACCGGGATGTTTATACGATGCAAGTGATGAAGCTCAGCTAAGTGAGCTTAAAATTCTTGGGGAGCTTACGCTTAGAGCTTGGGAAAAAGATGTTCAAGTTATGATAGAAGGACCTGGGCATGTTCCTCTAAACCAAGTTGAAAGAAATATGAAAATAGAGCAAGAGTATTGCCACGAAGCACCTTTTTATATCCTTGGACCTTTGACTACCGATATAGCCGCAGGGTATGACCATATAAGTAGTGCTATCGGAGCAGCAGTCGGTGGATGGCATGGAGCTAGTATGCTTTGTTATGTAACACCTAAAGAGCACCTTGGATTACCGAACTCTGAAGACGTAAGAGTCGGTATTATAGCGTACAAAATAGCTGCCCATACAGCTGATATTGCAAGGGGAAGATTAGGGGCTAGAGATGCGGACGATGCTATGAGCGATGCAAGATATGCTTTTGATTGGAACAAACAATTCTCCCTAGCACTTGACCCTGACCGTGCGAAAGAGTATCATGATGAAACATTACCGCAAGACGTATTCAAAGAGGCGGAGTTTTGTTCTATGTGTGGACCTAAATTTTGTTCATACAAAATCACTCAACAAATAATGGAAAACCATTCTATAAAAGAGTAAACCCTATTTTAGGGCTTTACTCAGCCACATAAAAATCTATCCAAAAAATCATCTCAACTTTTATTTATTTTTTTGTTAAAATTAGATATTATTTTCCTAATATCTCAACATAAAGGTTGCTATGTGTTTGTATTTTCAAATGACTCGTTTTTAGTAAAAGCTTTTCCATATTTCAAATGGAGTGTTTACGGTTTACTAGGTATAAATATGGTTTTATTTTTTATGGAACAAACCATAATAGAGGGGTGTAAAATCTTTGGCGTGGATAGCACTATTACTGTTACTTGAATGGGAAATATCAAGCCTAGACAAACCGTATATTTCACTTTTCGAACGTTATGCAATACACGTATCAAGGATTGTAGCTTATATATTTATAATATACTCTGCATATCAATATACGACGGATGAATATGTCCTAGAAAACGGTTACCTAGATATGTTCAATGCTATTACGTGGTTACTAATAGTCGCTATTATCGAGTATGACCTATATTACCCGGGCGGTTTTTATAAAATAGAGTGGTATATAAGAAATTTCGTAAAAATAGCACTGTATAGTGCTTTATTTGTTATTGTGGTATTATGGTGAATGGATGGTGAATGGTTGGATTTTTACGATGCTGCTTTATGGATTATATGTTTCTTTTTTATAGAACTTAATATTCTTAAATTCGAAGATGAAATAGAATACATAGATGAGCATATAAATATTTAATTGAAAAGTCGTTCAAATTTTCGCAATTAAGATTATTTTTATCTTAATTGCTATATCATACGGCAAGTTTGTGACAAACAACGGTAGAATATTTAAGAAAAGGATTTAAAATGGTTACAAAAGAACAAATTTTAAACGAATTAAAATCAGTTATGTACCCTGGATTTACAAAATCAATAGTTGATTTCGGTTTTGTAAAAGATATTAGTATTACGGATAACAAAGCCTCTATCGACTTGGAGATTACATCAAGTGCTGAAGAGGTCGAAAAAGCATTAAAAGACGATATTAGAAAAGAACTTACTATTTTAGGAGTAGGTGAATATGAAATTAATATCAAAAAACCGTCTGCTCCAAAACAACAAAGCAACTCGGTAAGCGGTAAAAACGTAGCACCTCAAATCAAAAATTTCGTAATGGTTAGCTCGGGGAAAGGTGGAGTAGGTAAATCAACAACTACGGTAAACCTAGCTATTGCTATGGCTATGCAAGGCAAATGCGTGGGGTTGCTAGATGCCGACATCTATGGACCTAATATCCCAAGAATGCTCGGAACGATAGGTATGGAACCTGAAATAGTAGGGAACAAAGCAAAACCTCTAAAAGCTTACGGTGTAGATATGATGAGTATGGGTTCACTTATGGGTGAAGGTCAAGCACTTATTTGGAGAGGTGCTATGATTATGAAAGCTGTAGAACAACTTCTAAGGGATATTTTATGGGAAGATTTAGATGTTTTATTTATAGATATGCCTCCGGGAACAGGTGACGCACAACTAACTTTAGCTCAAAGCGTACCTGTGACTGCCGGAGTAAACGTTACTACTCCTCAACACGTTGCACTTGACGATAGCAGAAGAAGCCTTGATATGTTCAAAAAACTTCATATTCCTGTCGCAGGAATCGTTGAAAATATGAGCGGATTTATCTGTCCAAATTGCCACACGGAAAGTGATATATTCGGTATGGGAACTTGCGAGAATCTTGCCAAAGAGTATGATACTTCGGTTATTGCAAATATCCCTATCGAACCTACAATTAGAGAAGGAGGAGATGCAGGTAAACCTATAGTTTACTTTCATCCTGAAAGTATAACCGCAAAAAGGTATATGCAAGCAGCCTCAAAACTATGGGAATTTATCGAAAACGTAAATGACAAAAACCTTGCCGGAAACAGTGCAATACAACCTACTACAAACGGCGTTAGTGCTTGTAGTACGGCTTCCAAAAGCCATTCCGGCGGAAGTTGCGGATGTAATTAATAAGAGAATTTTTTCTCTTATTAATACAATCAAATTATAACTTTTATTACAAAATTTTTACCTCTTTTTAGAAACTTTTAAAACTTAATTAGCTACAATCAATTTTTAACTTTAGCACACAATTTAAACTACATTTTTTCGCAAAGGCTACCGATATGTCGATAATGATTACAAAAAGAAACGGACGTAAAGAGATTTTAGACATCTCAAAGATTCAAAAAAACACTATAGCTGCCACGGAAGGGCTTGAATACGTAAGTCAAAGTGAACTTGAAATAGATGCCCAAATTAAATTTATAGACGGCATGTCAAGTAGTGATATACAAGATGCTCTTATAAAAACAGCCGTAGAAAAAATAGACATTGACGCACCTAACTGGACTTTTGTCGCTGCAAGACTTTTCTTATTTGATTTATATCACAGAGTAGGTAAAGCAACACACGGTATCAAAGGCAAACCTTACTGCCATATAAGAGATTACATTAAATACGGACAAAATGCCGGTAGAATCCTTTTAGGCTTAGAAAGCGGTTATGATTTGGATGAACTTGATTCTTATATTGATTGCTCAAGAGATTACCAGTTTAACTATCTTGGGATAAAAACATTATACGATAGATATTTAATAAAAAACAGTAAAGGTGAGCCGATAGAACTTCCTCAACATATGTTTATGGCTATCGCTATGTTCTTAGCACAAAATGAAGCAAACAAAACACAAAAAGCAAAAGAGTTTTATGACGTAATCTCCAAATTTGAAGTTATGCTTGCAACTCCTACCTTATCAAATGCAAGAACTCCTAGACACCAATTGAGTAGTTGCTATATAGGTTCATCACCTGATAATATCGAAGGTATTTTTGATGGATACAAAGAGATGGCTTTACTTTCTAAATACGGTGGAGGTATAGGTTGGGATTGGAACTCAATCAGAGCATTAGGTGGAGTGATAGACAATCACAAAAATGCAGCCGGCGGAGTCGTACCGTTTTTAAAAATCACAAACGACCTAGCCCTTGCGGTTGACCAATTAGGGACAAGAAAAGGGGCAATTGCGGTTTATTTAGAACCTTGGCATATGGATGTGGTGGACTTCATAGACTTGAAGAAAAACAGCGGTGAAGAAAGAAGAAGAGCCCATGATTTATTCCCTGCACTTTGGATAAGCGATTTATTTATGAAAAGGGTAGCTAGCGATTCACATTGGACCCTTTTTGACCCGTATGAAGTAAAAGACCTAGCAGAGCTTTACGGCGAAGATTTTGAAAAAAGATACGAAGAGTACGAAAACAATCCGGAAATTACTAAAGAACAAATGAAAGCAAAAGATTTATGGAAAAAAATCTTAACTTCATATTTTGAAAGCGGTAGCCCGTTTTTATGTTTCAAAGACAATGCAAACAGAGCAAATCCAAACAACCACACCGGATTTATTAGAAGCTCAAACCTTTGTACAGAGATTTTCCAAAACACAAATCCAAACTACTATAAAGTAAGGGTGGAGTTTGATGACGGTACGGTAACCGTATTTAACGAAGACGAAGATGTTAAGCTAGATAGCGGTTTAATCAAAAAAGCAAACAAAATAACAGCCCTAGATAGTCTTGGCGGTAAGAAAATATTTATAGTTGAAAAAGAGAAAATAGACGGAGATACGGCAGTATGTAACCTTGCATCTATAAATCTTAGCAAAACAAACACGAAAGAGGACATCGAAAGGGTTACTAAAGTAGCTATTAGAATGCTTGATAACGTAATAGACCTCAATTTCTATCCTCTAAAAAAAGTAAAAATGACAAACCTAAAAACAAGAGCAATAGGGCTTGGTGTTATGGGTGAATCTCAAATGCTTGCACAAAGACAAATTATGTGGGGAAGTAGCGAACATTTCAAACTAATCGATTCTATTATGGAAGCAATTAGCTATAACGCTATTTTATCATCTTCTGATTTAGCAATAGAAAAAGGGTCTTACCCCACTTTTGAAGGTTCAAAATGGAGTAAAGGTATTATGCCTTTTGATAATGCACCTCAAGCGGTAAATGCTTTGGTTGACAAAGATTTATTTGATGCCGGATATGACTGGGAATCTTTAAGAGCAAAAGTCAAAAAAGACGGGATGAGAAACGGTTACCTTATGGCTATTGCACCTACTAGTTCTATATCTATTTTAGTCGGTACGACTCAAGCGATAGAGCCTGTATATAAAAGAAAATGGTACGAAGAAAACCTAAGTGGACTTATCCCCGTAGTAGTACCTGATTTGTCGCCTACTACATGGCAGTATTATACACCTGCTTACGAAGTAGAACAAACGGATATTATAAAAGCTGCCGCTATTAGACAAAAATGGATAGACCAAGGTCAAAGCGTAAATATCTTTATGAGTCTAAACAAAGCAAGCGGTAAATATCTACACGAAATATATACTTTGGCATGGAAACTAGGTCTTAAGTCAACATATTACCTAAGAAGCCAATCACCGGAAGCAAGTAGCGACGTGGAAGATAGAAGTATGGAATGTGTCGGTTGCCAATAATTTTAGGTAAAGAGTAAAAGGTAAAAAATATATACAAATAGACATGGATATAAGATAGAATACAAAAAATGTTTTAAAATAAAGAGGCGATAATGGATAGAAAAACGATATACAACCCTGATTCAAAAGAAGTTTTAAACCAAAGAAGAACTTTCGGTGGTAACCCTGACGGTATGATAAACTTTACTAGATGTAAATACGAATGGGCATTGAAACTTTGGGATATGATGGAAGCAAATACTTGGTTCCCAAGAGAAGTACAAATGACGGGTGATGTAAAAGATTACAAATACCTAGCACCTGCCGAGAAAAGAATGTACGATTTGGTACTAAGCCAACTTATTTTTATGGACTCTTTACAAACAAACAACCTAATGGACAATATCAATCCATACATTACGGCTCCTGAAATAAACGCTTGTTTAAGCAGACAAAGTTATGAAGAGGCAAACCATTCAAAAAGTTATGCGGTAATGGTTGAATCCATAAGCGATAACACCGATGAAATATACGATATGTGGAAAGATGACGCTAAATTAAGAGAAAAAAACAACTTCATAGCAGGTGTTTACAAAAATCTAGCAGGTGATGTAGATGACCATAAAATAGTCCTTGCAATGTTTGCAAACCAAATCCTTGAAGGTTTATACTTTTATGCAGGTTTTGCAGCCATGTATGCACTTGGAAAATCAGGGAAAATGCTAGGAAGTAGCCAGATGATTAGATTTATCCAAAGGGATGAAGTAACTCACCTTTTATTATTCCAAAACCTTATTTTATCAACAAAAAAAGAAAGACCGGACCTATTTACGGCTGAACTTGAAGCTGAAGTAAAAGAGATGTTCAAAAAAGCCGTTGATTTAGAAAGCTCTTGGGGTGCATATATCACTCAAGGACAAATCCTAGGATTTACCGATAAAATCATAAGACAATATATCGAATATCTAGCGGATAGAAGACTTGAAGCCGTAGGATATAGCCCGCTTTACGGTGTAAAACACCCTATTCCATGGGTTGATGGTTATGCTTCATTCAACAACCAAAGAACAAATTTCTTTGAAGGAAACGTAGTTAACTATTCAAAAGGTTCAATAGATTTCGATGATTTCTAATCTATGCGCATTACAGTTTGTCACCGCAAACGACTATCAAGTCAACCTAGATAAATTTACATCTTTAATAGAATCTTCACCAAAAGATTCTATTATCCTTGCACCGGAACTTTGCCTTAGTGGATATGCCTACGATGATATGCTAAGTGCTTCACGATTTACCCAAAAAGCCATCAAAACTATTCAGTCCTTATCCACGGATAAAACTATAGTGCTAACCATGATTACGAAATCAGGCGACAAATTTTTCAATACGGCTTACGTATTTCACAAAAATAAAATACTACATAAACAATCCAAACATCAACTATTCGTACTAAACGACGAAAGAAAGTTTTTCATAAGCGGTAACAAAAACAAAATCAAGATATTTGAAATAAACGGCATCAAAATTGCAATTTTAATATGTTTTGAGTTGAGATTTATAGACCTTTGGCAAAAAATCAAAGGTGCAGATATTATCCTTGTCCCTTCCATGTGGGGAATAATAAGAAAAGAGCACTTTGAGACACTCACGAAAGCTTTGGCAATAGCAAATCAATGCTACGTAATAGCAAGTGACGGTGCAAATGAAGATTTGGCAAAGGGTAGCGGTATTATTTCACCTTTTGGAAAAGAAAACAGAGATGACACACAAGAGTTACTTTGTAGTGAATTTGACCCAAAAGAGATAAAAAAAATGCGAAAATATATGAATATAGGACCAATATGAAAATACTTTTTGTTTGCCTCGGTAATATTTGTCGTTCACCTTTAGCCGAAGGGATTGCAAGGGATTATATAGCAAAAAACAACCTTGACATTATAGTTGACAGTGCAGGGACAAGTAGCTACCATATAGGAGAAAACCCTTGCCCCAATTCCGTAGAAATAGCAAAACAAAGGGGTATTGATATATCTTCGCTAAAAGCTAGACAAGTCAAAGCAAAAGATTTCAGTGAGTTTGATATGATTATAGGGCTTGACCACTCAAATATAGCGAACCTCAAAATAATGGGTTGCAAAAAACCTTTTTTGCTGGGTGATTTCGGACTTGAGGGAGAGGACATCCCGGATCCGTACTTTTTTGGCGGATTTGAAGGTTTTGAAAAAGTATTTGAGATGATAAAAACAGGAGTGATTAATATAATCAATTCAAGATAATGAGTATAATATCCCCCCTAATATTTCTTTTTGTTTTTGCACTAATGCTTTTTTATGCAAAAAAAGATTTATAGACAAATTATACTTTTCTCCAAAAACAAAAACTAGACTTTATGCCTTAATATTTATCATCTATCTCTTTGTTGTTTTATATTTTATAAATCGTTTTTACCCGTTTCTACCTAAACCGCTTTATTATCTTGCAACCTTATCTCAAGGTGTAGGTTTTATTATATTTGTATTTACCCTATTTTTTGAAATTTATTTACTAATTACAAAATTTATATCCCTATCGTCAAAACAAAAAAACATTATAAAACTCACACTCTTTACGTTAATGATACTTTATATAGGTTTTGGTGTTATAAACGGTCAAAAAGAGCCAAAAATCACAAAACATATACTCACCCCTTCCCAACCTATCAAAAACGATTTAAACATAGTTTTCTTCTCTGATTTGCATATAGGCGGATTGGTTGACAAAGAGTATGTATCAAACGTAGTTTCAAAGATAAATTCTCAAAATCCAGATATAGTTTTAATAGGCGGTGATTTAATAGATACAAAATTAGAATATATACAAGAAGAGTTACAAATATTAAAAGAACTCAAATCAAAATACGGCGTATATTTGATTGTAGGGAATCATGAGTATTTTCATAATTTAGAAGAGATAATCACCACAACAAGAAAATTAGGGCTAATACCCCTCTTAAACGAAACAATACATATAACTGAACTAGATATTCAAATATCAGGTATTTATGACTATATGGGTAAAAGAAGAGATGCTTTCAAACCGGATTTAATGCCCTTAACATAGACGAAAACATATACTCCATACTTGTATCACACCAACCAAAAGTTGTTAAAGATATGGACTTTAGAAGTGATAATTTTGATATGGTTCTCAGCGGTCACACCCACTGCGGACAAATATCCCCTTTTGGTCTTCTAGTCTTACTTGACCAACCATATTTATGCGGAGAATACGATATATCAAACACATCAAAACTTATCATAAGCGCAGGGGCAGGTTTTGGGGACCTCAAATGAGAATAGGGAGTGAGTATGAAATACATCTATTGCAAATCAAAGGTAACTATGATATAATCAAGCCATGAGGATTAAAACTATGAAAAAAAAGATTTTTGTACTGATACTTTTAACATTTAATCTTATCGCTTCGGATAAATATACGAGAGATGATTCAAGAGATATAGTTTTTGATAACTCCACGGGACTTACTTGGCAAGATACTATAGATAATAAACAACTCAGGCTAACATGGGATGAGGCAAATAAATATTGTGCCGACTTAACTTTAAATGATAAAAATACATGGCGACTCCCAACCCATCAAGAACTTTTTAGTATAGTAGAAGATAAGAAATATAACCCTAGCATAAATAAAGCATTTAAACATACCATAAACGGTTTTTATTGGTCATCCACGGAAGTAAAAGGTAGAACATCAGCTTGGTATGTACGATTTGATTATGGACGTGACGGAACTATTAATATGACTAGCAAAAACTATGTTAGATGTGTGTATTAGTTAATAGTTAATGGTTGATAGTTATTGGTAATTAGTGTATTAGTAATTAGTTTATTAGATTAAAGATTAGATGTTAG
>DYJR01000085.1 GCA_020723015.1 Arcobacter nitrofigilis | reverse complement strand
GGGATAAATAAAATCAAACTTCCAAATACAAAAGATAAAACTCCTTCAACAGCTACTTACCAAAGCATTAGAAGAGTTTAAAGAAGTCAATAAAGTAAAAGCCGTAGAATTTAGCAAGAAATTTACTGCTTTGGTAGAAAAATATAATGAAAGGAAAGACGAAGATGTACTTGTAAGTGATGTTTTAAATGACTTCACCGATGAGATAATCGACCTTTATCACGCACTTAGAATTGAAAAAGAATCTTTTGGAGATTTGGGGATAGATTTTGAAGAAAAAGCATTTTATGATATTTTAAAAGCTATAGCCATAAAATATGATTTTAGTTATCCTGAAGATAAGCTAATAGCCCTTGCAAAAGAGGTAAAAATAGTAGTTGATAACAAATCAAAATACACAGATTGGAATATAAGAGAAGATATAAAAGCAGAATTAAAAGTAGATTTGATACTACTTGTAGCAAAACATGGCTACCCACCTATTACAAAAGATGAAGTTTTTAAAGAGATATTTGAACAAGCTGAAAATTTCAAGAAATACAATTCAAAATAGTTAATTGTGAATTGTGTTTGTTGTATTCTTAAATTGGCATTTGCAAACTTTTGATACAAAGCTGACCGTTGTTGTCAAATATTTTTCTTGGTAGAAAAAATGGTAGTAGCATTATTTCGTTAAACCCAAATTTTATGCAAGATTTGGGTTTAAGTAAGTTATAATTAAAAAAATATTATAATACTACATTACAAAAATTCTACAAAACTACTACATCTACAAAAAGGTAAATTTATAAATGCAAGATTCTACTGTCACAGAACAAAACATAGATAGCGAAGCGGTTGAGAAAAAGCCAAAAGCCAATCATAAAGACCATAAAGAAGCTAAAAACAAATCAAGAACACACGTTCCTGTCGAGGGTTTCACCATAGAGATGCTAAGAACTCTACCACTTGAAGAGCTTTTAAAAATAGCAGATGATTTGGAGATAGAAAATCCTGGTGAGCTTAAACGTCAAGATTTGATGTTTTCAATACTAAAATCTCAAATAGACCAAGGTGGATATATCCTTTTTACGGGTATTTTAGAGATAAAAGAGGGTGGATTTGGTTTTTTAAGAGCATTGGACGGAAACTTTAGCGACTCTTCAAGCGATTCTTATGTTAGTTCTACGCAGATAAGAAGATTTGCCCTAAGAACAGGTGATATAGTAACGGGACAGGTGCGTCCACCAAACAAAGAACAAGAAAAATACCACGCACTTTTAAAAGTAGAAGCGATAAACTACCTACCGGTAAACGAGTCTAAGCATAGACCTCTTTTTGACAACCTTACACCTCTTTATTCTACAAAAAAATTCAAATTCGAGTACCAATCTACGAGACTTACAGGACGTGCTTTGGATATATTTACCCCTATGGGTAAAGGTCAAAGGGGACTTATCGTAGCACCACCAAGAAGCGGTAAAACAGAGCTTTTAAAAGAACTAGCTCACGGTATTACGGCAAATCATCCTGAAGTTGTTTTGATGGTTTTACTAATAGACGAAAGACCTGAAGAGGTAACGGATATGCAAAGGTCGGTGAAAGGTGAAGTTTATAGTTCTACCTTTGACCTTCCTGCTCAAAACCACGTAAGAGTGGCGGAGCTTGTGATAGAAAAAGCAAAAAGAATGGTAGAGATGGGCAAAGATGTAGTAATATTACTTGACTCTATCACAAGACTTGCACGTGCATATAATACGGTAACACCGAGTAGCGGAAAGGTACTAAGCGGTGGGGTTGATGCAAATGCTTTACACAAACCGAAAAGATTTTTCGGAGCTGCTAGAAATATAGAAGAGGGCGGAAGTCTTACTATCATATCTACAGCCCTTGTAGATACGGGAAGTAGAATGGATGAGGTAATCTTTGAGGAGTTCAAAGGTACGGGTAACTCTGAAGTTGTTCTTAGTAGAAATGCTGCCGATAGAAGAGTATATCCTGCTCTTGATATTATCAAATCTGGAACAAGAAAAGAAGAGTTACTTATCAAGCCTGAGCAGTTACAAAAAACTTGGATTTTACGTAATGCAATCGCTACTATGGATGAGGTTGAAGCACTTAAATTCTTGTATTCAAAACTACAAAAAACTGCAAATAACGATGAGTTCTTTGCATCTATGAACGAGTAAGGCAAGAATTTGAAAGTAGGTGTTTTTGATAGCGGGGTTGGCGGTCTTACCGTCGTGAAATCACTTTTGGAACAAAAACTTTTTAAAGAGATTATATATTTCGGGGATACTGCACGTGTACCGTACGGTGTAAAAGATAAAAACACCATTATTAGATATGCAGTGGAAGCTTTGGAGTTTTTTAAAAACTTTGATATAGATATATTGGTAATCGCTTGTAATACGGTTAGTGCTTATGCGTTGGAGAGACTTGTGCAAGAGGCTGATATTCCTGTAGTGGGTGTTATCAATCCCGGTGCAATAGCACTACAAAATGCCTTTGAAGATAGAGATACTAATATCCTAGTAATAGGGACAAAAGCTACGGTAAAATCAGGTAATTATGAAACTTTGCTAAAACAAGAGGGGTATAAAAATATCACTTCTATACCTACTGGGCTTTTTGTGCCTATTGTAGAAGAGGGGATTTTTGAGGGTGAAGTGTTGGATGCAACTATGAGATATTATTTCAAAGACGTAAAAAATATAGATGCCGTTATCTTAGGGTGTACCCATTTTCCGTTGATAGAGAAAAAAATAAGCGGGTATTTCGGCGGAGCTAAATGTATCCATAGCGGAGATGCAATAGTAGAATATCTACAAAAGAATTATAACTGTGATAAAAACTTTGAGCGTACGAGTGTACAGTTTTTTGCTTCGGATAATCCTGACGGTCTTAAAAACGTAGCTCGTGAGTGGTTGGGGGATTTATTGCATGAATAGTAGTGATAGAGTTTTAGCTCTTAAATATCGCCCTAGAAGATTTGAAGACCTAGTAGGTCAATCAAGCGTATCTCAAACATTATCACTTGCCCTTGATATGAAAAGATTGCCCCATGCTTATCTTTTTAGCGGACTAAGGGGAAGCGGTAAAACGAGTACGGCTAGGATTATGGCTAAATCACTCCTTTGTGAACACGGTCCTACCTCAAAACCTTGTGAAGTATGCCCAAACTGCGTTAGTTCAAATAGCGGAAGACATCTTGACGTTATAGAGATGGATGCAGCAAGTAACAGAGGTATAGAAGATATTAAAGAGCTTATAGAACACACCAAATATCAGCCGAGTTCTGCTAGATACAAAGTGTTTATCATAGATGAAGTTCATATGCTAACAACTCAGGCCTTTAATGCGTTGCTAAAAACCCTTGAAGAACCTCCTGTATTTGTGAAATTTATCCTTGCTACAACAGACCCTTTGAAGCTACCTGCTACCATACTAAGTAGGACGCAACATTTTAGATTTAAAGCGATAGCGTTAAAGGATATTATACATCATATCGAGCATATTTTAAATATCGAACACATCACATACGAACCAAAAGCAATAGAACTGATAGCTAGAAGCGGTCATGGCTCATTGCGTGATACTTTGACCTTGCTTGACCAAGCTATTATTTACTCAAAAGGGCATATTACTGCTAGTTGTGTGACCGATATGTTAGGACTCATCGACCCTAGTTTGATGGAGAGAGTCTTTGAGATGATTTTGAAAAAGCAAGATACCCTAGATATAGTATCTGTTTTACAAGATTATGAGACCGATTTGATTATCGATGAGATGGGAATATACCTAAAACAACAACTTCTTAGTAAAAATATGTTGTTCAATAGTCTCATAATAGATAGATTTTTGAGAATATTGGGTGACAGTAAATATCTATTAAATCTAAATAGTGACGGTGAGTTTGTACTTATTTTGATGGTATCAAAAATGGTAGAAGCGGTTAAATTAAAAACAATCGATACACTTATAAAAGAGATAGAAAAACGAAATTGCGAGATACTTGAAGCCCCTCAAAACGTAGTGGTGCCTAGAGTTGAACAACTGCAACAAAAAGTTGTAGAACAAGTTGCTATAACAACTCCAAAAGAAGTTTACGAGGAAGAAGAGATAGTTGCTGTAAATGAGCCTGAAGTAGGGGTAGAGGTTGCCGTAAACACTCAAGTAGAAGATAATATAGCAGATGTAGTAGTGCAACAACTGCAACCGCAAGAAGATGTGAGCCTAAAACACTATCAAAATGTTATTAAGACTTTGTTTGAGAGAAGTTATGACCTTGGGAATTGTTTTGAGCAGAACTTTTTGTTTAAAGGATTTGAAAATCAACCTAGAACATTGCATATAATAAGTATTGCCGAAGGTGATTGCAAACAACTTTTATGGAAAAATTTTGCCTATATTAGAACGGTCATAGAAGATTTTTACGGTGTAGGTACTTTGATAGAATTCCACAAACAAAATCCCGAGGATGTAAAAAAAAAACTCTTAGATGATGAAGATAGCGTTAAAGAAGAGCTAAAAGAAGAGAATTGTAACACGGATGAAGTCTCTTCTATGATTGAAGAGGAGGCTTTTGGTTCCGGGTGTGTAGCAGATATAGCAACACTGCAAGAGCCTAAAATGGCTTCAAAAGAGATGCAGTTAAACGAACTGTTGAACTCTGCATTCGTAAATAAAGCAAAAGAACTTTTTGACCCGAAAAGAATAGTGGTTAGAAGTAGAATCTAATAATGGAAAAATTGAATTTAGTTATATCAGGCGGTGGGGCTAGGGCGATTTATGTTCTTGGTGTAGTTCAAAGACTTATTGAACAAAATATAGAGATCGAGAAGATTAGCTGTGTAAGCGGTGGTAGTATCGTAGGGGCAATGTTAGCTCAAAATCAAACTCCCCTTGAAGTTTTGGAAAATCTCAAAGGGATAAACTACAAAAAAGAGGTGAAATTATCTTTGTCTAAGGGGATATTTTCACTTGAAAGATTTAAACCTATTTTGGATGAATTGCTAGGGTACAAAAAAATAGAAGAATCGGCTAAACCCCTTTTGATATGGGCACTGAACCTTGAAAACGGTCAAAGTGATTATTTCAAAAGCGGATATATAAGTGACGCTATTTTGGCATCTTGTTCGTTGTATCCTATTTTTAGACCGTATATGATTGACGGTCGATATTATATTGACGGCGGTTTTGTAAATAATCTTCCGGCTGAGCCTTTTGTAGGTGGCGGTAATAAAATCTTAGGCATCAATCTAGACCCGAAACTAGATATTAGTATAGAAAAACTAAATATTAAACGACTTATTTATAGGATATTTTATGCGAATATGGATTGTAGAAAACATCTTTGTGATATATATTTAGAGCCTTATGAACTCGCTTCTTACGGGATTTTTGCAACAGATAGGTTTGATGAACTTTTCGAAATAGGGTATGAATTAGGTTGTAGTGGAGGAGCGTAAAGAAAATGTGAATTGCTTCACATTTTTCTCAAAGAGAGTGCAAGCACAACAGCTCTGCACGGCGATGTTTATGTATGAACAAAGTGAGTACAGATATACGCCTGTAGGGAATAGAAAAAGAATATTATTCCCGTCCTCTACCACCTAATTACTACCTAAAGTAATTTATTTTTCCCTATAAATTCTTTTTTCATAACATCGTTAAGAATCTCTTTTGCAATTGCATCTGTTTGAAGTGCTATCTCTTGAGTTTGAAATGCTATTGAAGCATTTTGTTGTGTTTGTTGGTCTAGCCCTGTTACTGCATCATTGATCTGTGTTATGCCGGCTTCTTGTTCTTTACTAGCATTTGATA
>DYJR01000007.1 GCA_020723015.1 Arcobacter nitrofigilis | reverse complement strand
CTAAAATCCCTTAAATAAGGGAATCTTGGTGTTTAGTTCGGGAATGTCCGTTATATGAGTATGGCAAATGATGTAGGTATAGATGTGCCAAAAATAGAGCTTTTAGCTCATGGAAATTTAGCTCATTATCTCATAAAAAGATTTGATAGAATTGGTGGTTAAGCTTTACATTTGCACTCAGTATCCGGTATTACTCATACAAACTTTAATATTCCAATGCATTATTCTTATGATGAACTTTTAAGGCTTACAAGATACTTAACAGGAAGCCAACAAGCTGTAAACGAGCAGTTTAAAAGGATGATTTTCAATATAGTTGGAAGAAATCAAGATGATCATGCAAAGAATTTCGCATTTACAATGAATAAAAATGGTAACTGGAGATTAAGTCCTGCTTATGACATTACATATTCAAATGGGACAGGATATACAAAAAATCATCAGTTGTCATTAAATGGCAAAACAAATGATTTTACGGTAAAAGATATTTTACAATTAGCAAAACAACACTCCATAAAAGAAAATGTTGCAAAAGAGTACTTAGAGCAAATTATAGAAATATTTTCGTATTTTAGAACTAAGGCAAAAGAATTAGATATAAAAGCCCAAACCATATCAAGAATTGATAAAGAATTAAGGCTTTCGTTAAACAAGTAAAATTTAGCTTATTGCTTTTAAAGCACTTTTCAATGAAAATTATAGTAAAATATATGAAAATATTTTTAGGAGACTAAATTGATATACATAGATAATGTTTATGCAGATGAAGTATTAGATAGTAGAGGTAACCCTACTGTTAGAGCGACTGTCGTATTAAGTGACGGTAGCGTAGGAAGTGCTATAGTTCCAAGCGGTGCAAGTACCGGTAAAAGAGAAGCTTTAGAGTTAAGAGACGGTGATAGCAGATTTTTAGGTAAGGGTGTATTAAAAGCTGTTGAAAACGTAAACGGTGCGATAGCTGACGAGCTTGTAGGTATGACTCCGTTTAATCAAGCTATGGTTGACGGTGCTATGAAAGAACTTGACGGTACAAACAACTACTCAAATCTAGGTGCAAATGCAGTTCTTGGCGTATCTATGGCGGTAGCAAGAGCAGCAGCGACTAGTCTTAAAATCCCACTTTACAGATACCTTGGCGGTGCAAACGGAATGACTATGCCTGTACCTATGTTCAACATCATCAACGGTGGAGAACACGCAAATAACTCTGTTGACTTTCAAGAATATATGATTATGCCGGTAGGCTTTGAAAATTTCAAAGACGGTCTTAGAGCTGTAGCGGAGATTTATCAAACATTGAAAAAAATCATCGATTCTATGGGCGAAAGTACTGCCGTAGGTGACGAGGGTGGATTTGCTCCAAATCTTAAAAACAACGAAGAGCCGATAGCTGTTATTATGCAAGCTATAGAAAAAGTTGGATATAAAGCAGGTGAGCAAATAGCTATAGCACTTGACGTAGCTGCTAGTGAACTTATCAACGAATCAGGTAAATACGTACTTCATTCTGAAAACAGAGAGCTTACAAGTAGCGAACTAGTAGAATATTATGCAAATCTATGTGCAAAATATCCGATAGTTTCTATAGAAGACGGTTTGAGTGAAGATGACTGGGCTGGATGGAAAATACTTACTGAAAAATTAGGCGATAAAGTACAACTTGTAGGTGATGATTTGTTTGTAACAAATGCTTCAATACTAGCAGAAGGTATCAAACAAGGTATAGCTAACTCAATCCTTATCAAACCAAACCAAATCGGAAGTGTAAGTGAAACTATGCAAACGGTAAGACTTGCTCAAAGAAGTGGATATACTTGTATAATGAGTCACAGAAGCGGTGAGAGTGAAGATAGTTTCATCGCTGATTTTGCAGTTGCACTTAATACAGGTCAAATCAAAACAGGAGCTACAAGTAGAGGTGAGAGAAACGCTAAGTATAATAGACTTCTTGAAATATCTAATGAGCTTGGAATTAGCGAATATTTAGGGAAAAGTTTATTTAACTAATAGATGAAGAATATAGCCAAAAATATACGGGCAAAAAGATTTGATATTAGACAAAATGGGATTAGATTTGTTTTTTTCGTATTATTTTTGGTTTTTATGACGGTATTTCTAGCACAACATATTGCAGATATATTTTTTGGAGATAACTCTATTGAAGTTTATAATGCTTTGAAACAAAAAGAAGCACATCTTCAAAATGAGATTATACGGTTACAAGCGGACAATGCTAGGTTACAAAAAGAGTATTTTGAACTAAAAAATCTGGAGCCGAAGGAATGAAAAGTCTATTTTTATTGTTTATTTTCATCGTTATGTCTTATGCAAGAGAAAATCCTTTTGTTCCTACTAGGGAGTTTGAGGAAGAGAAAAGTAGATTATTTGAGAAGTTTCTAGATAAACAAGACTTAGATATAATAAAAAATGACTCAAATGTATATATTGATGAATCCATAAGTAAAAAAGAAGAGACAAAAGTTCCTGCGATTGTTGCCCCATCTACTCATACCAAAAAGGTCGAGAGTGCGAAAGAAGAACCAAAGAAAGTTCAACCTAAGATAGGTCAAAATATCCAAAAAACAGAAGAAGCAAAGAGTGTAGTCGTAGAAGAAAAACCTCTTCCAAAAGAGCCTGAGTCTGAAAAAATAGCACTTGTAAAACCGAGTAATATGTCAAAAACGGCGAAAGAAGTCATTCCTCTAAAGGATGATGCAAAAACTCAAAAAGAGGCTAAGGTAGCCTCAAAAAGTATAAAAACAGGCTTGAAATTCTTGAGTATATCATATACGGATAATAAAATAGATGTTATATCATCAAAATACAAAGTATTCAAAAAATTAGATATAGAGGATGAAAACAAAATTGTATTTGATTTTAGAGCTAATACCAATTTTAAAACTAGAAGGTTTGATTTAGACCATAAATATTTTAAGCAAATAGCCGTAGGAAATCATGAAAGTGAAGGTTTCTTCAGGGTAGTTGTGGAGCTAAAAGAGCCTATAAATAAGTTTGAAAGTACCTACAGCGATGCAAATGTCACCGTTAAGTACAAATGATTAGTTTTGTTTTTTATCGCAAACTATAGCTATCTCATATCCAAGAGCTTCTAAGTTTTCTATATCTTCTTTTGGACTTTTGCCTTTGGTTGTTAGGTAATCCCCTATAACAAAAGAGTTAGCACCGTGTTCAAAGATTTTGTATTCGTCTTCTTTAAACATTACTTCACGTCCCCCTGCAACCATTATTTTATGAGCATTAGGCACCATTTCCCTTGTTAGCTTGATAAGCTCAAACGCCTCTTGCCTTGATAGAGGGTTGTGCGTAAAAGGTAGTGCTTTATTTGGATGAAAGAAGTTAATAGGGACGTTCATAGGACTTAAAGATGCGATAGACTTTAGCATAGAGATTCTATCTTCCCTACTCTCCCCTAGTCCAAATATCCCTCCGCAAACAAGATTTAACCCTACTTCTTTTACGTTTTGACATGTTTCATATCTCTCATCCCAAGTGTGAGTCGTACATATCTCTTTATAAAACTCCCTAGATGTTTCAAGATTGTGGTTGTAGTTCTCGACACCTGCTTTTTTTAGCTCAAGTAGTTGTTCTTTTGTGGCAGTTCCGTTACATGCTATTATTTTCATTCCAAGGTTAAGTTTTTTTACCTCAGATGCAGCCTTGCATACAAAATCAACTCTTTTATCATCAAGCCCTTTACCGGCGGTAACTAGACAAAATCCAACAGCTTTATTTTCTCTTGCTCTAATAGCCTCTTGTACTATCGTATCTATATCTTTTTGTTTATATCTTTGTATATCTGCTTTATACTTTACACTTTGGGTACAAAACTTACAGTCTTCATTACACGTACCGCTTTCTATATTTGATATTGCACATAAAAATATCTTATTTTTCATATATGTATTCCTCTTTGTGTAAAGATAAGTCCTCTTTTTTGAAATAATTATATTCTAGTTTATAGGATTCTTCTTCGATTTGGAGTATAACAAACTCAATCCTAGGTTTTTCTCTTGCATACACTTCACCGGGGTTTATAAATAGTGTTTTGCCGTTGAAATTATGTTCAAAAATATGGGTATGCCCATATACCACCACGTCACTATCCTGAGTCATATAAAACGGTAAGTGCATCATCTTAAAAGTAGTATTTTGTATTTTAAAATAGCTAGGTTCTTTTTTGATATTATAAACATTTGCAAACTCTATCAAACCGTAATCATTATTTCCAAATACGCAAGTATATGGGATATTTAAGGAACTAATCATCTCTAAGGACTCTTGTTTACATAAATCACCCGCATGAAGAAGATAGTTTATCCCCTCTTCTTGCATTTGCTTTAAAACAAGTTTCAAATAATCTAGTCTTGTATGGCTATCGGATAATATCCCTATTTTTATACTCATTTTTTATCTGTTTTAGCTATTATCTCCAAAACTTCTTCTAACGTTAGTTCAGAAGCCGTTTTGCCTTTTGGTATTTTGTAGTTTTTCTTACCTTTTTTGATATAAGGTCCATATCTGCCGTCAAGTACCGAAATACCCTCTTTTGTGAACTCTTTTATAGGCTCGTTTTGTTTTTTGTTGGCTTCTTCGTCGATAATCTCCAACGCTCTATCAAGTTCTATAGTATATGGGTCATCTTTTTTGATTGATATGAATTTCTTATTTACTTGTAAATATGGGCCGTATCTTCCTATATTCGCTACTATTTCGTTGCCATCTTTATCTTGTCCTACCACTCTAGGGAGTGAAAATAACGATAATGCCTCTTCTAAGGTAATAGTATCTACGCTTTTACCTTTTGGGATTGATACGAATTTCGGTTTTTCTTCTTCTGTTGCTTCACCTATTTGTACATAAGGACCAAACCTTCCCACTTTTGCCAATACCTCTTTGCCGCTTTGCGGATCTATTCCTATTACTCTTGCAGGGGTGCTTACCCTATCGGCTGTTTTTTCTTTCTCTTCTATGTTTGCTACGAATTTTGTATAAAACTCTCTCATAACATCAGTCCAAGCTATTTTACCTTCAGCAATAAGGTCGAATTCCTCTTCGGCTTTTGCGGTAAATCCAAGGTCAACGATTTGAGGGAAATGCTCAACCAAAAAGTCGTTTACAAGCCCACCTATATCCGTAGGGGCTAGTTTTTTATCTTCCGTTTTGATTACGTATTCTCTTGTTTGGATAGTTGAAATAGTCGGTGCATAAGTCGATGGACGCCCTATTCCTTCACTTTCTAGTTTTTTAACCAAACTAGCCTCAGTATATCTAGCAGGTGGCTTTGTATAGTGTTGTTCTAGGATAATCTCCTCTTTTGAAAGAGTAGTTCCCTTTTTTATGCTAGGAAGTATTTTTTCCGTCCCGTCAAGTGCAGCTTCAGGATCGTCACTACCTTCGGTATAAGCTTTCATAAATCCGGCAAATATGATTCTTTGCCCTTTTGCTTGAAGCTCATGCTCTTTGTTTTCACCGGCTTCTATGATATATGTGGTATTACCCAATTTCGCATTTGCCATTTGTGTTGCAAGTGTTCTTTTCCAAATAAGTTCATAAAGTCTAAATTGTTTTGCATCAACATAAGGTTTGATTTGTGACGGTTTAAGTCTTAAATCAACCGGTCTTATAGCCTCATGTGCTTCTTGTGCACCTTTTGCACTTGATTTATAAACTCTCGGTGATTTTAGGGAGTATTCCGAGCCGTATTCAGCGTCTATCACCTCTTTTGCCATTTTTGTAGCTACATTTGATAAATTTACTGAGTCCGTTCTCATATATGTAATCAAACCACCCGTATGATTTGGGATATTTTTGTCAAAATTTCCCTCATATAGTTGTTGAGCTACCATCATAGTTTGGGCTACGCTAAATCCTAGTTTTCTACTAGCTTCTTGTTGTAACGTAGAAGTGGTAAAAGGAGCTGAGGGCATTCTTGTACTCTCTTTTTCTTCTATATCTTTTAATAAAAATTCACCCTTTAGTAAAGAACTTTCTATAAGTTTTGCACTTTTTTCATCAGGTATTTTTGCCGCTTTACCGTTTGTTTTTACAAGTTCTGCACCGAATTTCGGGTCTATGAAATTTGCTTTTACTTTCCAAAATTCAGTAGGGGTAAACGCTCTAATTTCTCTTTCTCTATCTACTATTATTCTTACCGCAACACTTTGAACACGCCCTGCACTAAGCCCTTTTCTTATTTTTTTCCATAGTAGCGGCGATAGTTTGTAACCCACGGCTCTATCTAGGATTCTTCTTGCTTGTTGGGCATCTACTAGATTTTGGTCAACTTCCCTTGGATTTTCCATAGCGTGGATAATAGCATCTTTTGTAATTTCGTGAAAAACTATTCTCTTAAGCGGATTTTTGTGGATTTTTAGTGCATCTATTAAATGCCAAGAGATAGCCTCCCCTTCCCTATCCTCATCCGATGCTAGATATATGATTGTATCTTTGTTTATATTTTTCTTCAGTTCGGCTATTACCTTTTTTTTATCGGCACTTATTTGGTATTGGGGTTTGAAATTATCAGCAGGGTCAAAACCCAAAGTGGTCTTCGGTAAATCTCTTACATGCCCCATAGAAGCGAGAACTTTATATTCAGTTCCTAAGAATTTTGATATGGTTTTTGCTTTTGCCGGAGATTCCACGATAACTAGATTTTGCACTTTAGACCTTTTGATGAGTGTTTTTTAGATTTGAAATTGTAGGCTAATTTGGATTAATCCTAAATAAATTGTATTTTCTTATTCACTTTTTTTAAAGGGCAAAAAGGGTATAATAAGTGAAACAAAAGTTAAATTAAAATAGTTTAAGGAATAAAATGCCAAATAAATTAAGACAACAATGTGCTAATACGATAAGATTTTTAGCGGCTGATATGGTACAACGTGCAAATAGCGGACACCCGGGTGCACCTATGGGACTAGCTGATATTGCTACGGTTTTGAGTGAACATATAGTATTAAACCCAAAAGACTCAAAATGGTTAAATCGTGATAGAATCGTATTTAGTGGTGGACACGCAACGGGACTTATCTACTCTTTATTACATCTTTGGGGATTTGATTTAAGTATCGATGATTTAAAAAACTTTAGACAACTAGGCTCAAAAACTCCGGGACATCCTGAATACGGTCATACAGATGGAATAGAGATAACTACCGGACCACTTGGGCAAGGTATAGCAAATGCGGTAGGTTTTGCAATGGCCGGAAAATATGCTGCAAAACTTCTAAACAGTGAAACGGCAGAGGTAATAGACCATAAAGTATATTGTTTATGCGGTGACGGAGATTTACAAGAGGGTATTAGCTATGAAGCTTGTGCGACGGCTGGGCATATGAAACTTAACAATCTTGTAATCATTTATGATTCAAACAATATCACAATAGAGGGTGATACGGGTTTGGCATGGAGCGAAAATGTCAAAAAAAGATTTAAAGCAATAAATTTCAAAGTTTTTGAAATAGACGGTCATGATTATGATGAGATTGATATGACTTTGAAAATGGCTAAATCTAGTAAAAAACCTGTACTAATCATAGCAAAAACAAAAATAGCAAAAGGTAGTGCTACTATGGAAGGTAGCCACCATTCACACGGTGCACCTCTTGGAAATGACGATATAAAAGTATCAAAAGAAAAAGCAGGTTTCCCTAATGAGACATTTTATGTAAGTGACGTAGTAAAAGCTAGGATGGATAAAACTGCTAGAGGTGAACTAGCTCAAAAAGCTTGGGAAAAAATGGTGAAAAAAGACCTTCCTTTGAGTGAACAAAATGTTACTTTAGAAGCACTTTTAAACCCTGATTACTCAAAAGTACAATGGCCAGACTTTAGTAGTGAGTCAAGTGTAGCTACAAGGGATAGTAACGGTAAGATATTAAACGCTCTTGCAAAAGCAATTCCGGGATTTTTGGGAGGAAGTGCAGACTTAGCACCTTCAAACAAAACGGAACTTAGTGGATTCGATGATTTTCCAAACGGTAAAAATATCCACTTCGGTATCAAAGAACACTCAATGGCTGCAATTGTAAACGCTATGAATTTATATGGATTATTTAGAGTTTATAGTGCAACATTCTTTGTATTTAGTGATTATTTAAAACCGTCCGTTAGAATAGCCGCATTATCAAATATACCTCATCATTTTATCTGGACGCATGATAGTATAGGTGTAGGTGAAGATGGACCGACACATCAACCGATAGAACAAATTAGCCAATTTAGAGCTATGCCTAATTTCTATCTTTTCAGACCTGCAGATGCAACGGAAAACGTAGAATCATGGAAAGTTGCCCTATCTCTTAAAGCACCGAGCGGATTTGTACTAAGCAGACAAAAACTTGACGTTCTTAAACCTACAAAAGAGTACGGTGAAGTATCAAACGGTGGATATTTATTGAAAAAAAGAGAAAACGCTACCGTTACGATACTAGCAAGCGGTAGTGAAGTAATGTTAGCTCTTAAAGCAGGGTGTCATTTAGAAGAGCAAGGAATAAATGCAAATGTAGTAAGTGTTCCTTGTTTTGATCTTTTATGTGAACAAAGCAAAGAGTATATAGATACTATCATAGACCCTAAAACAAAAGTATTCTCTCTAGAAGCAAGTAGATCTATGGAGTGGTACAAATTTGCGGATGTCGTTATAGGAATGGATAGTTTCGGAGCAAGTGGAAAAGATAGTGACTTATTTAAGCATTTTGGCTTTACAATCGATTCGGTTATAGGTAAAATAAAAGAAAATTTATAACAAGGAGTGTTCTTTATGGCTACTACAAAGTTTAAAGGTGAAGTTGTTGAACTAATAGGCGATGATGTAAACGTAGGTGATAATGCACCTGTGGTTACTCTTGTGGATACAAAACTTAATGATGTAGAAATAGGCGGTAAAAGCGATAAAATACAGCTTATTATTTCTGTTCCGTCACTTGAAACAAAAGTGTGTGCAGCTGAAACTAGAAAGTTTAACCAAGAAGTTGCAGCACTTGATATAGTAGATACGTATGTTATAAGTATGGACTTACCTTTTGCAAGCGAAAGATTTTGTTCTACCGAAGGTATAGACAATATTACGGTTGCAAGTGATTACGTGGATAAAGATTTTGCTACTAGTTACGGTGTTCTTATGGGTGAAAATAAGCTAAAAGGACTTTGTGCAAGAGCTGTTTTCGTAGTGGATAGAAGTGGTAAAGTAGTATATAAAGAAATAGTTGATGAAGTGACTGCAGAGCCGAATTATGCAGAAGTTTTGGAAGCTATAAAACTAGCTAGATAAACTTTAGATAAGTTTGGTTTTCAAGCAGGGTACGCGTGACTCTGCTTTTTTAATAGGAAAAGATAGTGTTAAACGATAGAAATTTTATAAATATAGCAAAAGAGATAGCAAGTGCTAGTAAGTGTGTGTCAAAGCAAGTAGGTGCCGTTATAGTAAAAGACGGAAGAATCCTTTCTACCGGATACAACGGTACGCCGGCAGGTTATAAAAACTGTTGTGACCATTGGGACGGTCAATACACTTCAGAGCATCATAACTGGTCAAAAACCTATGAAATACACGCAGAGATGAATGCTATTATATGGGCTGCAAGAAAAGGTATATCTATAGAAGGTGCTACCATATACGTTACACTTGAACCGTGTGCGGATTGCTCTAAAAATATTATCCAAAGCGGTATTAAAAGAATAGTTTACGAAAAATATTATGAACACAACGATTCTTCGATTATTTCTCAGTTTTTAAAAGATAACGGCGTAATTATAGAGCAAATACAGTAGTGAAAATCGACAATCATAAATTTTATACAAAAGCGATAAAAGAACACGGTGTATCGGCAAAAGGGGTGCGATGGCACTCCAAAGAGACTCAATTTTTGCGTTTTGAAGTATTGAGCGAGTTTATAAAAGATGATATCAAAGAGTCCATTGTAGTTGATGCCGGGTGTGGCTTTGGTGATTATTATACCTATTTGTGTGAAAATTTATCGGTACCGTATAGATACGTAGGGTATGATATGCTTGATGAGATGATTGCCATATCAAAAAAAAGATTTTTTGATGTTGAGTTCAAACGAAAAGATATTCTAAAAGATGAACTTATGGAGGCTGACTATTACGTATGTAGCGGTGCTATGAATACCTTAAGTAGTTTTGATGCTTTGGTTTTCATCAAGCGGTGTTTTGAACACTCCAAAAAAGGGTTTGCTTTTAATCTTTTAAAAGACAAAACCTATAATTCACTAAAAATTGACGATGTCGTGGAGTATTGCTCCCGTTTTTGTGATTCGGTAACCATCAAAGACGGTTATCTTGAAAATGATATATCGTTTTTTCTAAAATCTGATAAGTAATTTTCCTTGTTTTATAATCCACAAAACAAATAAAACAATCCAAAACATCAAACCAATGTGTATAAATCCAATCCAAGCTTTTGAATCGTTTATAAATAAGATGGAAGCTACGACTCTGCTTATTAAAACAAATTGAATTATAGAAAATATAACCATAGCAGTTTTGTCTGCATCTATTTTGTTCCTTGAATGTCCTAAAACTACCCTATATCCAAATCCTATCAAAAGGGTAGACAAAAACCCCAAAGTAAATATATGAAGACTCAAGCTAAATGAATACTCCAACAAAATAGACTCGATAGCCAAAGAAAAAAAATCCTATACTAAGCCAAGATATACCTATAAAAAAGATAGATAATATTGCCGGTGCTTTGCGGTATAGGTGATTTTGGATTATAAAACTTAGTATTAAAACCCCCATAGCAAAAGATACTAAAACAGTTATGATTGATAGTTTAAAATATATCGACAAACCTATAGTATAAAATCCTAAAATAGACAGCGGTAAAAACGAAAAATGCTTTGTTTTCACTTCTGTATTGAAATAAACTCCGTAAAATGCAGGTAGCATCCTTTGGGCTACGACAAATACCAAGGGAAATAAAAACCACCAAAGTACAATAGATGTAAAATCAAATTTTATAAATATACTTGCTAGGGTTATCAAACCGCCTATTCCCACTAAAATAGATAAATACCATGATTCTATTTGTTTTTTGTCCATCCCTTGCAAAATAGTCTCTATAAAAACGATAGAACAATAAACCAAAGTAGAGCCTATAAATACTTTTGATATGTTCTCAAATCCAATCAACATCAAAAATATACCTGCAAGAAACAGTATCCATACGGTCATATAATCTTGTTTTTTTACCATTATTGATTTGGTATATCTAGGTATTACCGTGAGTAAAAATCCAAGTATTGCATTAACGAATACACCGTAAATGAGTCCAAAAATATGTATTTTATGAAAGTCGATATTTCCTCCTACAAGTGATAAAAAAGTACCGACCATAAAAAATACGGCAAAAATAGTGCAGAAGTAAAAAAGTTGATGAGGTTGTTCGCTAAATCTCTCAAACCATGTTTTTTGTTTTACTTGTTGTGGGTTCCATTGCATGTTGACTCCTTGTTTTGAAATTGTATAAAATTATGCAAATTAAATCATTGATCGTATCAATATCAAATTTTTACCTAATTTATGGTAAAATTTACTTTAATTTTAAAATAGGAAAAATCAAAATGAAACTGTTAGCGATATTATTTATATTTATTACTTCGACGATATTAAATGCCGGACTGATAAACGGTGTGGCTGTTATAGTGAATGAAAAACCCATAACATTAAATGAATTACAAGCAAAAATGGATAAACTGAAAGTATCAAAAGAGATAGCAATAGGTCTTTTGGTTGAAGAAAAGCTATACGAAGAAGAGTTAAAGAAGCTTGGTATAGGTGTGAGTATCTTAGAAGTTGAAGATCAAATCAAACAAGTTGCATCTTCAAATAATATGGATATGCCAACCTTTAAAAAAGCGGTTTTATCACAGTATGAGAGTTATGAAGCTTATTCGGAAGAGATAAAAAAGAAGATTTTACACTCTAAATTAGTAGCTCAAATAGCAAAAGGTAACCTTACGATAGCAACGGAAAATGATGTAAAGTTATATTATGAAACAAATTCACACAAATTTAGTATGCCAAGAAGTGTAGAAGTAGTTGAGTATTCGGCAATGGATCAAAAAACTTTAATGCAGAATAAAAGCTCAATATCTAACGATAAAAGGGTAAGCAAAAAGGACATAACTTTTGATATGGCTTCTATAGCACCTGAGCTTAGATATATGCTTATAAGTATGAAAGAGGGTGAGTTAAGCCCAATATTAAATGCAAATAACGGATTTGTAAGACTTGAAGTAAGAAAAAGAAATAATATCGAAGTTTTACCTTTTGAAAGTGTAAAAGAGGCTATTTTTCAAGAGATAATGATGAAAAGAGAGCAAAGCTATCTAAAAGAGTATTTTGATAAATTAAAAATCTCGGCAGAAATATTAGTATTAAGATAAAGGAAAAGAATGTTTGAAGTAGTAATAGGTTTAGAAGTTCACGTACAATTAAATACAAATACAAAGCTTTTTTGTGGATGTGCAACAAGTTTCGGAGAAGCACCGAATACGAATATTTGTCCCACTTGTATAGGATTGCCGGGTGCATTGCCCGTACTTAATAAAGAGGCAGTTCACAAGGCGATAATGTTTGGTAAAGCGGTAAATGCAAAAATTAACCAAACATCAATATTTAACAGAAAAAACTATTTTTATCCAGACTTACCCAGCGGTTACCAAATATCTCAATTTGAGATACCTATAGTAGGCGAGGGTGAGCTTTTTATTGATTTTCTCACAGAGAGTGACAAGCACAAAGAAGACGGTAGTACAAAAAGGGTAGGGATTGCTAGAGCACACTTAGAAAACGATGCAGGTAAAAATACACATCACGGCAACGCTTCATGGGTAGATTTGAATAGGGCAGGGACACCGTTACTTGAGATAGTAAGCGAACCTGATATGCGTAATGCGGATGAAGCGGTAAGATACCTCAAAAAACTCCACTCTATAGTAAGATACCTTGGTATTAGCGATGCAAATATGCAAGAGGGAAGTTTTAGATGTGACGTAAACGTTTCTATCAGACCAAAAGGTGACACGAAGCTTTATACTAGATGTGAAATCAAAAATATGAACTCATTTAGATTTATAGCACGTGCTATAGAGTTTGAAGTAAATAGACATATAGATGCTTGGGAAGACGGTGTATATGATAAGGTAATCGTTCAAGAAACAAGGCTTTTTGATGTAAATACGGGTGAGACGAGAAGTATGAGAGGTAAAGAAGATAGTGCAGACTATAGATATTTCCCTGACCCTGATTTGAGACCTGTTATTATCAGCGATGAGATGTTGGCGGAGTATTCAAAAATCCCTGAACTTCCGGATGAGAAGAAGAATAGATTTGTAAGTGAATTTGGTATAAAAGAGTATGATGCTGCTGTTTTGACATCATCACTAGAAATGGCACTTTTCTTTGAAGAGATGATGAAAGAGGGTATTAGCGGTAAAAATGCCGTTACTTGGCTAAGTGTTGAGCTTCAAGGAAGACTAAAAGAGGGTGCTACTATAGAAAACTGCGGTATTAGTGCAAAAACTTTAGCTACGGTGGTAAAAAGAATAGAAGACGGTACGATAAGCGGTAAAGCTGCAAAAGACGTACTTGATTATTTGATGACTAAAGAACCAGTAATTACAGTTCCAGATAATGTGAATAGTATGGCAGACCTTGTGAACGCAATAGACAACCAAGATGTTGATAAATTAATAGATTGTCTAGGTCTTAAACAAGTAAGTGATGATGGAGCTATTATAGCTATCATAGACGAAGTTTTAAATGCAAATCAAAACAAAGTTGCAGAATATAAATCAGGTAAGGATAAGATGTTTGGATTCTTTGTAGGACAGGTTATGAAGCTAAGTAAAGGTAGTGCAAACCCAAATAAAGTAAACGACTTACTAAAAGAGAAACTTAGCTAATGTCAAAATTAGCGGTTATCGGAGCAGGGAAGTGGGGGGAAGCATTATTCAATGCTTTTTCCCATGTATATAGCGATGTTCTTATAACTTCAAGAACGCCTAGAGATATAAAAGGTTTTGTATCTCTTGATGAGGCTTTGAAATGTGAATATCTTGTTATATCCATATCTACTCAAGAGATAGCTTCGTGGCTTGAAAAAAACTTTGTAAACTATGGGCAAAAGGTTCTTGTTGCAAGTAAAGGGATAGAGGCAAGTTCCGGACGGTTTTTAAATGAAATATACTCTAAATACGTGGATGAAAAAAATCTAGGTTTTATTTCCGGTCCTTCTTTTGCCTCTGAAGTTAAGATGGGGTTACCTACTGCTTTGGTCATAAACTCATCTTCAAAAGAGTTTTATGATGAGTTTAGTCGGTTTTTCCCTAGTTTTATCAAGACATACTATAGCTATGACGTAATAGGCTCTGAAATAGCAGGTGCATATAAAAACGTACTGGCAATAGCTAGCGGTATTTGTGACGGCTTAAAGTTGGGAAACAACGCAAGAGCTAGTCTAATATCCCGTGGACTTGTGGAAATGCACAGATTCGGTGAATATTTCGGTGCAAAAGATGATACGTTTTTTGGACTAAGCGGGGCAGGAGATTTATTCCTTAGTGCAAGTAGCACTATGAGTAGAAACTACAGAGTAGGGCTTGGACTTGCAGAGGGCAAAAATATAGAGGTGATAGTACAAGAGCTTGGTGAAGTAGCAGAGGGTGTCAAAACAGCCGAAGCAATATACAAAATATCAAGTGAAAAGAATATCTATACACCTATTGCAAATGAGGTTAAATTTATAATAGAGGGTAAAAACCCAAAACAGAGTCTTAAAGACCTGCTTAATAGGTAAAATCTAATATCTAAAATCTAAAAAGTAAGATTTTAGTACTCAGTACCTTAAGGGAGAAAAAACATGATACAATTTTTAAAAGAAGCAAAAGCGACAAGTTCTGTTTTAACAACATTAAGCGGTGAAGTAAAAACAAAAGTATTAAACGATATGGCAGATGCTTTGATGGCTCATTGCGATTATATAGTTTCAAAAAACAATCTTGATATGTCAGCAGGTAAACTAGGCAATCTAAGCTCAGCAATGCTTGATAGGCTCTTTTTAAACGGAGATAGGGTCAAGGCTATGGCTCAGTCTATTCGTGACATAGCAAAGCTTAGAGAGCCTGTAGGAAGGGTTCTTGATGGATGGGTAACGGAAAATGGTCTTAATATCCAAAAAGTAAGCGTTCCAATAGGCGTAATAGGGATTATTTACGAAAGTCGTCCGAATGTTACAAGTGATACGGCAGCACTTTGTTTTAAAAGCGGAAATGTATGCGTACTAAAAGGTGGAAAAGAAGCAGAACACTCAAATAATGCAATAGCAAAAGTATTGCAAGAAGTACTAGCAAAAAACCACCTTCCTACACAAGCAATATCTCTAATCCCTGATAGTTCAAGAGATGGTGTTAAAGAGCTTATACGCCAAGATAAATATGTGGATTTGGTAATTCCAAGGGGCGGAGAAGGGCTTATAAGGTTTGTAAATGAAAACTCTACTGTTCCTGTGGTAAAACATGATAAAGGGCTTTGTCATACTTATATAGACGCAAATGCAAATGCAAAAATGGCTATCGAAATATCTATCAATGCAAAATGCCAACGACCAGGTGTGTGTAACTCTATGGAAACATTGCTAATACATAAGCAAATAGCACCGTTTATATTACCTGCTTTGTATGAGGCGTTCATGGAAAATCAAACAGAACTTCGTGGGTGTGATTGGACAAGAAAGGTTATCCCTATAGAGTGTGCAACGGAAGAGGACTATGATACGGAATATCTTGCGAATATACTATCTATCAAAGTAGTACACGATATAAAAGAAGCAGTAGCTCATATAGCAAAATTCGGAAGCGGACATAGTGATGCAATAATTAGTGAAGATTACCGCTCAATAGAATACTTCTTAAACAATGTAGATAGTGCATGTGTATATGCAAATGCAAGTACAAGATTTACAGACGGTGGATGTTTTGGATTTGGGGCAGAAGTAGGAATAAGTACAAATAAACTACATTCTCGTGGACCTATGGGGATAAATGATCTTACAACATATAAATACAAAGTTTATGGTAATGGGCAAATTCGCTAACATATATTGGCATACCAACTTTAGCTAGTATAAAAAATATGAGACACAATAGATTTGAAACAAAAAATATCATCCAAACCAGTATCATAAATACCCCTCTTGGGGATATGGTAGCCGGTGCAATAAAAGAGGGTATATGTATGCTAGCATTTATTCACCCTTTGCATATAGATGCTCACCTTGCAAAACTAAAAGATGTATTCGATGCAGAGGTGATAGCAGGTGAGAATCAGTATTTTGTGACCTTAAGAGAGCAACTAAAAGAGTATTTTGAGTGCAAAAGAAAAGATTTCACTCTGCCGCTTAAGCTAGTAGGCACACCTTTTCAAGTATCTGTTTGGAAAGAACTACTAAAAATTCCCTACGGACAAACTATAAGCTACAAAATCCAAGCAATAGCCATAAATATGCCCAAAGCCTATAGAGCCGTAGCAAATGCAAATGGTCAAAATATGATACATATTCTAGTCCCTTGCCATAGAGTAATAGGGCATGACGGTAAACTAAACGGCTATGGTGCTGGGATAGAAAAAAAAGAGTTTCTACTCAGGCTTGAGGGAGCGATATAAATGTATTTGAGTCAAGATATAAAATAGATTAGCTATTTAAAAGCCCAAAACGGTGAAGCAAAAAGCTATTATTCAAGATATTAAGAGTTATGAGAATTTACAAAATTCTTTAAATTTATTAAAATTGATTGTTCAGAGTGAGAATGATATAGAAAGCAATAATCTTATAAATCAATATGAAATGTTTGATAGTCTAGAAAAACGGTTGTTTTGCTAAAAACTCAAGTAGGAATTTAGAGGATATATTATTCCAAAGGTTAATTAAATGAAATTTGGACTTTAATTAACCCTTCCATACCCAGCCAAAAACTTAGAGCTTAGGCATTTGTAGTTTGGTGTATTTTTTGTAGTACATCTTACTATAAAGCTATTTACTACTTTGCCGTTTATATTGTGGCTATCCATATTATTTAGGTTTATATACCCTTGAGTGACTTTGCCGTTTATTTGATGTACGAAGATGATAGTATTATCATCGTGAATATCGGAAACTATCCCTATATGGCTTATTCGTGATTTTGTTTTAGTAGGTTTTACCGTATCTTTAAAAAATATCAAATCGCCGATATTCGGTAACTCTTGTGTAGATATTTTTCCTTGTTTTTCGTATAGGTTGTATATGGCTTCGGATTTGGTAGCGGCTGATGCAAAGTTTAGTTCTTTTTCATCAAAATAGATATTGTTCAGCTCTTGATTTACTATTGATACGAAATCAGAGCAATCTTTGCCGATGTTTTGATCTATATATGAGTTAAGAATATCAGTAATCTTTACCTCGGTTTTATAAGAAGATGAGGGTGGTGTAGTACTTGTATCTATGCTCGGTGTTTTTATAGAACATCCCGTAAGGATAAATGCCAAGCTAAGATACAATAAATACTTCATGCATACACCCATTAAATATAGCTATTTAGCTAAATTTCTTCTCTATAGCAGCATAGATTCTTTTTAGCACTTCATTTTTTCCTAAAATTGCCATAATATCATACACCGATGGTGCTTGTGTACTTCCCGTAAGAGCTAGTCTTATCGGTTGGAAAAGTTGTGGCATTTTTAGGTTGTAGTTTTGCAAAAATGGTTTTGTTATAGATTCATAGTCACACGCAAGATGTAAATCACCCTCATAATCCATAATCATTTTTGCATAAATTTCAAGGATATTTACTATATCATCGGTGATAAATTTCTTTACACCGGCTTCATCATAGCTTGATGGAGTGTTTACTATTAGTTCTATAGAGTTTTTGAGTTCTAGCATAGTTCCTGCTCTTTCTTTACACAAATCAAGTAGCATCTCTACTTTATCGTGTCCATGTATTTCACATCCATAAAACTTCAAAATTTCTGCTAGTTCTTGATTTGATTTGTTTTTGATATAGTGAGCATTTAGCCACAAAAGTTTTTCCGCATTGTAACTTGAAGAAGATTTATTGATATTGTTTGGATCAAAAAGTGTAAGCATCTCTTCCATACTAAATATCTCTTGGTCTCCATGACTCCATCCAAGTCTTACTAGGAAGTTCAAAAGTGCTTCCGGTAAATATCCTAAATTTTTGTACTCCATTACATCCGTAGCACCGTCTCTTTTTGATAGTTTTTTACCTTCAGGATTGTTTATCATAGGAATATGGTAAAACTTAGGTACGTTAAACCCTAAAGCTTCATAGATAACTATTTGTTTTGCAGTATTTGTAAGGTGGTCATCACCTCTTAAAACTTCCGTTATACCCATCAAAGCATCATCTATAACAACAACAAAGTTATAGATAGGAGTTCCGTCACTTCTAGCTATGATAAAATCATCAACTTCTGCACAGTCAAATACCATCTCTGACTTTACACCGTCAATAAAGCAGATTTTACCCTCTTTAGGTGATTTTATTCTCACTACTGGGTCTATCCCCTCAGGTGGTGTTCCGGTGAAATCTCTATATCTCCCGTCATATCTAGGAGTAAGTCCTGCTGCAATTTGAGATTCTCTTAATGCATCTAACTCTTCTTTTGACATATAACAATAATAAGCTTTACCTTCATCCAGAAGCTTTTGGATATAACCTTTGTATATATCCATTCTTTTTGATTGATACTCTACCGTGTCGTCGTATTCAAGTCCAACCCATTCAAATGCTTGAAGTATAGCTTTTAGAGCATCTTCCGAGTTTCTTGCCATATCGGTGTCTTCTATTCTAAGGCGAAATTTACCGCCTGTTTTTCTTGCCCACAGGTAATTGTATAGAGCCGTTCTAAGCCCTCCGATATGTAAATAACCCGTTGGACTAGGTGCAAATCTTGTTATTGCCATTTATTTCTTCTCCTCATTTTTATTGTGCAAATAAAACCCTACAGCTGATACAACAACAACCGCTACCAAAAAAACAATCAAAAATATATCTTCAAATCCCATATTATTTACCTTTATCTTTTTCTTTAAGTTGTCCACATGCGGCACTTATATCAAACCCTTTGGATTCTCTAATAGTGCATAAAAGCCCTTTAGAAATCAAATAATCTTGGAATTTTACCATATTTTCCTTAGAAGGTCTTTCATAGGGAGAATTAGGATAAGGATTGAAGTATATAAGGTTTACTTTGGCTTTTATTCCATTTAGCAGTTTGACTAGTTTTTTTGCACTTGTCAAATCATCGTTTTTGTTTTTTATTACAAGGTATTCAAACATTACCCTTTTTCTTGTATCGACCGGAAATCCTCTGACTGCATTGATAATAGACTCTATATTGTATGCTTTATTCATAGGGATTAGTTCAGTTCTAAGGTCATCATCAACGGCATGTAGTGAAATAGCAAGTTGTACTCCCAAATCTTCTTTGCCTAGTTTTTCTATTTTGGAGCTTATACCGCTTGTGGATATGGTTTGTCTTTTTGTACTTATTGCTAGACCGTCAAGCTCTGATATTATCTTGATAGCTTTTATAAGGTTGTCAAAGTTATCTAAAGGTTCACCCATACCCATATAGACTATATTTGCCGCCTTGTTTTCTTCTATATTGTTTAGTTTTTTGAGCATCAAGACTTGATATACTATTTCTGCTGCACTTAGGTTTCTTACAAACCCACCTTTGGCAGTTAGGCAAAAACTACATCCAACTTTACATCCCACTTGTGTGGAGATACAAAAAGTATATTTCTCACTTTTTATGATATTGCCTTCATCATCATACTGTTTGTCTTTCATCAAAAGAAATACGGACTCTACGCTATGACCGTCTGCAAATTCAAAAAGGTACTTTATACTTCCGTCTATACTTGTTTCAGAAGCTTTGATATTTGCCAAATCCAAAGTATAGTTTTCTTTTAGAGATTTAATCATATCTTTCGGTAGATTTGACATTTGTTCAAAATCTTGAATATATTTTTTGTATATCCAGTTATATATTTGTTTTGCTCTAAAAGAGGGCGATATGATTTGCTTTAGTTCATCAAGAGTGTAATCATATAAAGTTTTTAAACTTTCTTGCATTTATTTCCTTAAAGTTAATTATTCGTTTCAATGTTTCACGTGAAACATGAGAGCCGTTTAGCAGATAATAACTGCTTATCATCTGTAGGCTCGGAACCCTAAATGATGTGCTTTGCACCATTTAGGGCTTCTCAAGTAATAGTTTTTTGTCTATTAAATATTGCATCAATTTATCCATTGCTTCACGATGGTTTGCTATAAAGTCTTTATGTGCAAACTGATTGCAATAGTTTGTAACTACAAATATTCCCATACAAGGTATATTAAATTCTTTAGCAACTTGTAATACAGAGTAAAACTCCATATTCTCGATGTCTATACCATTCTTGATAAAGTTTGAACAAAGTTCTTGATTTGTAGATATATAGTTTGACGAGTTAACTATAACACTTGATTCAACCTTTATATTGTCTATTTTTAGTACGTTATCTATGGGGGTATATGAGTCGTTTCTCCAAAGGCTAAGTTCTATATTGGATGCCGTTACAGACTCAACCACATCAAATATTTTATAGTTTCCGTAGCTTCCTGCACTCCCTATAAAAACCAGAAAATCAGGTTTGTCAAAAAGAGCGACTCTTGTTACGTTTATAGCACTTTCAATAAGACCTACACCTACCGGGGTAGCAAAAGGAAAAGTTTCTTGACGACCTGCACTTATTATCATTTACAGCCTCACCGGTATATTGTTTTGAGATAGGTATCTTTTCAAATCCATAATATCTATCTCTTTAAAGTGAAATATAGATGCGGCAAGGGCAGCTTCTGCACCGTTTAAGAAAGCGTCTTTAATATGCTCCATAGTTCCTGCACCGCCACTCGCAATTACAGGAATATCTACTAAAGAGGATATTTGTTTTGTGATATTTAGCTCAAAACCGGCTTTTGTACCGTCTGTATCCATAGAAGTAAGTAGTATTTCACCTGCACCTCTATCATAAGCCTCTTTTGCCCACTCTAAGGCATCAAGCCCGGTATCTTGTCTTCCGCCGTTGATAAAAACATTGTATTTATTAGGTGCAACTTTTTTTACGTCTATTGCTACAACTATACATTGACTACCGAATCTTTTAGCCCCTTCATTGATAAAATCAAGGTTTTTTATAGCAGAAGAGTTGATGCTTACTTTATCGCAACCTACATTTAATAGTTTATAAATATCCTCTAATTTTCTAATTCCTCCACCGACGGTTAGTGGTATAAAAACCTCTTTGGCTACCTCTTTTACCACATCAACTATAGTATCACGATTTTCATGACTCGCCGTGATATCCAAAAAAGTGATTTCATCGGCTCCCTCTTCATTGTATCTTTTTGCTACTTCTACGGGATTTCCCGCATCTATAAGACCCACAAAGTTTACACCTTTTACTACTCTTCCATCTTTAACATCTAAGCAAGGTATAATTCTTTTTGCAAAATATGACATTTTAACCCTTTAGTAATTGGTTATTGGTTATTGGTATATTAGTAATTGGTTAAGAAGCATAATTCTTTTTTCCAATATACTAATAGACTAATTACAAATATACTATTGATAAATTTTATCTAAAACTAAGTTAAAAACAGCTATAATTTTTCCCATAATGGAAAAAGTGATAGCAAAGAAGAAGTTCGGACAGAACTTTCTAAAAGACAATACGGTTTTACAAAAGATCATCGAAGCGATGCCCAAGAACGATAATAAAGTCGTTGAGATTGGGCCTGGCTTAGGTGATTTGACTAAAGAATTAGTCAAGTACAAGGAAGTGATTGCCTATGAAGTAGATGCTGACTTAATAGGGTTACTTAAAGAGAAGTTTGATAAAGAGATACAAAACTCTAAACTTACCATCAATTTTGGTGATGTTTTGGAGTTTTGGGAAAAAAATAAGACTCTTTATGGTGAAGGTAAATATGATTTGATTGCAAATTTACCTTATTATATCGCAACGAATATTATACTGAAAGCATTTGATGACATTAACTGTGAAAATATAATGGTAATGGTTCAAAAAGAGGTTGCAGATAAATTCATCGCCGAAGTGGGCGATAGAGAGTTTTCTGCTCTGGGAGTGTTGACTAATACGATTTCTACTCAATCTAAAATTGTTGTAGTCGTACCTCCTGAATCTTTTGAACCGGCACCCAAAGTTGATTCAGCAGTGATTTATATCAAGAAAAATCTTAGTGTTTCTTTGGAAAAAAGATTTAAAGATTTTCTAAAATCGGCTTTTGCATCACCAAGAAAGAAGCTGTCAAAAAACTTGACGGCAGTGGTTTCAAAAGCAGGACTTGATAGTATATATAAAGAACTTGATATAAAAGACGACATCCGTCCACACGAACTTTCCGCTTCCTTGTATCGCCAAATATATGAAAAGGTGATAAAGAATGGAAACGAGTTACGAAACTGAAAATAAAGAGATTGTAGAGCAAAATTCTAACGAGAATAACCAAAACAATCCAAGACCGAAAAGATATAAAAATCCAAATTTCAAAAAAAATAAAAACTTTAATTTTAATAAAGATAAAGTAGGTAATCCACAATCTACGGATTCTAACGAAGAGGGTTCAGGATGGTTTAGTGATATGAAAAAATCATTTGAATCAAATGAAAAATCTCACAAAAATAGATTAAATCCACATTATAAATTGAATCTTTCTACAAATGCAAAAGTGAGAATTACTCCACTTGGCGGTTTGGGCGAGATAGGCGGTAATATGATGGTGGTAGAAACAGAAAAATCTGCTATTATCGTAGATGTTGGGATGAGTTTCCCTGATGAAACAATGCACGGTGTAGATATATTGATACCTGATTTTTCTTATCTTAGAGAAATCAAAAACAAAATAGCGGGTATAGTGATAACTCACGGTCATGAAGACCATATAGGTGCTATGCCTTATCTTTTTAAAGAGATGCAATTTCCAGTGTATGGTACACCGTTACCTCTTGAGATGATAGGTGCGAAGTTTGACGAGCATAAGATGAAACATCACAGAAGCTATTTCCGTGCTATTACAAAAAGAGTTCCTATTCAAATAGGTGACTTTGAAGTGGAGTGGATGCACATCACTCACTCTATTATAGATTCTTCTGCTCTTGCAATTAAAACGGCGGCAGGTACTATTATCCACTCAGGTGACTTTAAAATAGACCATACTCCTATTGACGGCTACCCTACCGATTTACATAGACTTGCACATTATGGTGAAGAAGGGGTATTGTTGCTACTTAGTGACTCTACAAACTCTCATTCTCCAGGCTTTACAAAGAGTGAGAAAACCGTAGGACCTACTTTTGATAATATTTTTTCAAAAGCAAAGGGTAGGGTGATAATGTCAACCTTTAGTTCAAATATCCATAGGGTTGCACAAGCTATCGAACATGGACTAAAATATGATAGAAAAATATGTGTTATAGGCAGATCTATGGAGAAAAATATCGAGCTTTGTATGAGTCTTGGATATATCAAATTTCCTAAAGATAAATTTGTCGATGCACATGAAGTTCATAAATATGATGATAAAGAACTTTTGATTGTTACTACGGGAAGTCAAGGGGAATCTATGAGTGCTCTTTATAGAATGGCTATCCATGAACATAGACATATCAAAATCAAAGAAGGCGATCAAGTTATACTATCTGCAAAGGCAATTCCAGGTAATGAAGGTAGTGTAAGTGAGATTATAAACCATCTTCTAAAAGCAGGTGCTGTCGTAGCATATCAAGATTTCAGCGAAATACACGTAAGTGGTCACGCGGCTCAAGAAGAGCAAAAACTTATGCTTAGACTTGTAAAACCAAAATTTTTTATGCCTATTCACGGTGAATATAACCACGTATTAAAACACAAACAAACAGGTATAGATTGTGGAGTTTTAGAGAGAAATGTATATGTTCTTAGTGACGGAGAGCAGGTGGAAGTAACTCCAAAATATATCAAAAAAGTAAAAGCAGTTAAAACGGGTAAAGTTTATGTGGATAATCAACTAAACCACAAAATATCGGATGATATAGTAATTGATAGACAAACTATGGCAAATGAGGGTGTTATTATGATAGTAGCACAAATCAACGAAAACGATAGAAAGATTGTTGATAAACCTAGAGTTATGTCTTTTGGTCTTGTGTCTGATAAGGAAGATAGAAAATTCTCTGATGAAATAGAAGAACTACTTGTAACTTTTCTTTCAAACGTAAAGCCGAGTATTTTACAAAACAATAAAGTATTGGAAGAAGAGATTAGAAAAGTAGTTAGAAAACATTGTATAAGAAAATTCAAAAAATATCCTATGATAGTACCTACGCTTTTTGTACAATAATATAGGTAATAGATGGTAGAGTGTAGGTTGTAGTTAAGAAAGGGAAAAGATATGAAGTATAGTGATATTGCAAAAGAGGTACTTGAGATTGAAGCACAGCAACTGATAGAGGCTTCAAAAGTGATAGATAGTAGTTTTGACAAGGCAATAGACTTGATTTATAATACTCAAGGTAAACTAATAGTTACCGGAGTGGGTAAGTCCGGCTTAGTTGGGGCTAAGATAGCTGCTACTCTTGCAAGCACCGGAACTAGTTCTTTTTTCCTACACCCTACGGAGGCTATGCACGGAGATCTAGGAATGATAAGTAAAGGTGACTCCGTACTAGCAATAAGCTACAGCGGAGAGAGCGAAGAACTTATCAATATATTGCCACACCTAAAAAGATTTGATATTCCTCTTATTGCAATGGCAAAAGATGCTAATTCTACATTAGGGCAATTTAGTGATGTTTTCTTATCCGTAAAGGTTGAAAAGGAAGCTTGTCCACTCAACGCTGCACCAACATCATCAACAACTTTAACAATGGCATTAGGTGATGCTTTGGCTGTCGCTTTGATGAAAAAAAGAGACTTCAGGAAAGAGGATTTTGCATCTTTTCACCCAGGCGGGAGTCTAGGTAAGAAACTTTTTGTAAAGGTAGAAAACCTTCTAAGAAAACAAAATTTACCTATTGTTTCACGTGAAACATCTATAAAAGATGCTATAATTAAAATCAGTGAAGGAAGAATAGGAAACGTGATAATTGCCGAGGAAGGTAAGGTTTACGGAGTAGTAAGTGATGGGGATTTAAGACGTGCTTTGATGAATGATGACTTTAATTTGAGTCATAGTGTAATGTCAATAGCTACAAAAAATCCAAAAACAATAAGCGATAAGAATATCTTGGCAAGTGATGCATTAGCCATCATAGAAAGTCATAAGATTCAACTGTTACTCGTGGTTGATGAAAATGACACATTAGAGGGTGTATTACATATACACGACTTAATAGAAGCTGGAATACAAAGTGAAAAATTATAAAGAAAGAAAAGCAGAGTTTGAAAAAAATCTGCAAAAACAAACAAAAGTCGAGAAAAAAAAGCCTGTTAAAAAAGCTCCTCAGAAAAAAAGATTTGAAGAGACAAAAAAGGTAGATTCTGAAGAGATAAGACTAAATAAATTCATCTCACACAACTCAAAATACTCAAGACGTGAAGCAGATACTCTTATAGCTGAGGGTAAAGTATCTATCAACGGTACTATTGTGACTGACTTAAGTCAAAAAGTGACTACTGAAGATAGGGTTGAAGTAAACGGTAAGCTTGTGAAGTTTGAAGAAAATAAGATGTATACCGTAATAGTGTATAATAAGCCAAAGGGTGAGCTTGTAACAAAAAGCGACCCACAAGGTAGAAAAACAATATATGACTCGCTAGGGGTTAAATTTAAGCATTTCTTGCCTATCGGAAGGCTAGACTTTGCCAGTGAGGGAGTTTTGCTTCTGAGTGACAGTGTTGATGTAGTAAATGCTTTGATGCACTCAAACTTAGAGAGGGTATATAAACTTAAAATAAAAGGGTATGTGACCCCTTCAATGATAAAAGCAATGGAAGAGGGTACTACGATAGATGATGCAACAAAAGGCGCTCACAAAAACAGTGAGATTACATCTATGACTTTCCCCCCCTTTAATGCTTATCAAATACAAAAAAACGATAAAAGCTTCTCAAAACTCAAAGTTGTTATAAGTGAAGGTAAGAATAGGGAGCTTAGAAGATTTTTCGGAGCTTTTAATGCTGACGTGGTAGATCTAAAAAGGGTAGAGTTCGGCGGTATATCTTTGAATAATCTTCCGACTGGAAAAACAAGATACCTAAAAAAAGATGAATACAAAAATCTAAGAGTATTTTTAAAAGATAATGCAAAGACTAGCAAACTTACTGAAGCCGAATAATATATCGGAGTTTATTGGGCAGACTCATATATTAAATAGTACGAGTCCATTATATAAACTTATAGAAAAAAAAGAGATTCCCCATCTCATTTTTTTCGGTAAACCTGGAAGCGGAAAAACTACTTTGGCGAAACTTATAGCAAAAAATTCTGATATGCCTTATTATTATCTAAATGCTACGACAATCAAAATAGATGAATTTAGAGATATTCTAAAACGGTACAAAAATAGTTTTGAAAAACCGTTGGTTTTTATCGATGAGATACATAGACTTAGCAAAAATCAACAAGAAGTTTTATTGCCTTTTATGGAAAGCTATGATTTTATTTTGATTGGAGCTAGTACGGAAAACCCTTTTTATACCCTTACTAATGCTTTTAGATCTAGGTCGTTTTTGTTTGAATTTAAAGCATTGAATTACGAAGAATCTGATATTTTGGTACAACGAGCCATCAAGGCTTTGGAAACTGCCATAGATGATGAGGCTAAAGAGTTTGTTATAAGGGTATCTGCCGGTGACGGTAGAGCCATACTAAATCTACTTGACTTTGCTTTTAGTGCAAGCGGTGAAATAAAACTAGAAGATTTAAAAGAGTTTAGAAATGTACCTCAAGGGTATGGAAGTAGCTCAAAAGATAGTCATTATGATATAACGAGTGCCTTGATAAAGTCTATGAGAGGGAGTGATATAGATGCCTCTATCTACTATCTAGGGCTTTTGATAGCAGGGGCAGAAGAGGCATCTTTTATAGCTAGACGACTCGTAATATTTGCTAGTGAAGATATAGGAAATGCAAATCCAAATGCACTAAATATTGCAACAAGTACATTAACCGCAGTAAAAGAGATAGGATACCCTGAAGCTAGGATAATACTTTCTCAATGTGTTGTTTATCTTGCATCATCTCCAAAATCAAACAGCTCTTATTTAGCTATTAATAAAACTCTTGATATAATTAAGCAAGGAACTTTACTTGATATTCCAAAAAATATCAAGCAAGACAACGTAGGGTATCTTTATCCCCATGATTTTGGTGGATGGGTAAAACAAAAATATCTTGCACGGGAGTTAAGACTTTATGAATCCAAAGATATTGGATTTGAAAAAACTCTTAAAGAGTGGAACGAGAAAGTAAAACTAACAACGAATAATTAATTATTATCTGTTAATTAAAAAGGAAATTCTTATGGAATATTACACTTGGATACTGGCATTTCACGTATTATCGTTTATATCATGGATGGCGATGCTTTTTTATCTTCCTAGACTTTTTGTATATCATAGTGAGCACAAAGAGAAAAAAGAGTTTGTTGAAGTTGCAAAGATTCAAGAGTATAAACTCTATAAATATATAGGTGTTCCTGCCATGTGGGCAACCGTAATAAGCGGTATAAGTATGCTTCTTTTAAATCCGTCAATCCTTAGCGGCGGCGGATGGATGCATGCAAAGATTACAGTTGTAATTTTGCTTATCGCATATTCGTATAGTTTGGATTTTTATAGAAAACAACTTGAAGCTGATAGTTGTGAAAAAAGCGGTAAGTTCTTTAGGGCATATAATGAAGTTCCTACTATACTAGCCATATTTATAGTAATCTTTGTAGTTGTAAAGCCGTTTTGATGAAAACTATAGATAACTTTGAAAAATATTTCGTACTTGATACGAATATCATCCTAAGCGATGCAAAAAACATACTCAAAATCTCTCAAAACTCTTCAAACCTTATAATACTCCCCGAAACTGTTTTGGATGAAATAGATAGTAAAAAAAGCGGTTTTGAAGAGATAAATTTTCAAGCTAGAGAATTTGCAAGACTTCTTGAAGGTTGTGAGATTATAAATACCAAGTTAATCAATGACGTTAAAATTGTAAGAGTGTTTATAAAAGACGGTCAAACTGAAGCTCTTATTGATATAATCTCCAAAGAGCATTATGCAAGTGAATCAAAAAATATAGCTCTAAATATATACAACGATAGAAAAATTTTGGAACTTAGCGAGTTTTCAAAGCAGTATTATCCAAAAGAGGTAATTTTCCTTAGTATGGATGTTATGGCAAGAATAAGGGCTATTTCGCTTGATATAGAGGCTAAATCATTGCTAGGAAACGACAAAAGCGAGTTTGATTTAGAGTTTGTAAAAATTATTGAAATTGACTTTGAAAATATAGAGTTTTTATCAAATGCTTCCATATATGATTTTGATGCTGAATATAAACCTTATAATTTTTGCTATTGCTTTAAAGTAAAATATTCCGATCAAATGATATTGGCAAGTATTGCAAATGAAAAAATAGTAATACTTGATGAAGATGATTTGCGTGAACAAGTTATTGTCCCACTTAATAAAGAGCAGTTGTTCTTTTCCCATGCTTTGCTAAATCAGTTTTATAACGTACTTATAATAGAAGCAATAGCAGGAAGCGGTAAAACACTACTTGCTCTTAGTGCAGCATTGAAGTTAGTAAAGAAAAAAGAGTTCCAAAAAATCATTTATATTAGAAACTCGATAGAATCTCTTGATAAAGGGGAAGATGTAGGGTATTTACCGGGACTTGAAGAGAAATTTAGGATATATAATCACCCTTTGATGGATAGTTTGAACTATATCGTAAGAAGTGAACACAAAAAGAAAAAAAGTGCAAAACCTTTTTATGAAGAACTTGAAGAGAGTGAGATAACCGCTAGGGTGGATATGCTTATTAAGGCGTACGGTATAGAAACCATGTGGGTAGGGGAAATGAGAGGTAGAACTCTTAGCAACTCTTTTATTATAGTAGATGAAGCACAAAATATGTCAAATAAAACAATGCAAATGGTTTTATCTCGTATTGATAATAGTTGTAAGGTTATCGTTCTTGGAAGTAATCTACAAATTGACAATTTTTATGTAAATAAATATACAAATGCACTTACGACACTTCTTAAATCCACAAAGAAAAAACAAGAACTTGTAAATATTTTTGCAATTAAACTCAAAAAAGTTCTCCGTGGTACCATAACCCAATGGGCTGAGGATATTTTTTCGGCTAAATAAAAGATTAAGCCTCAACTAGATAATATAATAAACATATTCATTATATTTGAGGGGTTGTTATGAAAAAAGCCTTTAGTGTACTTGAAATCATTTTTGTAGTAGTTATAATAGGTATAATTGCGATGTTGGCTATGCCGAAACTTGGCTCAATAAGTAGCGATGCAAAAGCAAATACTATCAAACAAGATATTTATACCCTTAAATCAAATCTCCAAAGCTACTATATGGTAAATCAGAAAATAGACAAAATATCAGATGTCGTTTCTCTAAACTCTAAAATATGGTCAATAGAAGATAAAAAAACGGTATTTAAAGAAAACGATAAAGATTGTATTACATTAGAAATTGTAAATCAAACTATAAAATTGACTGTAAATAAAAGTGCCGGTAAGGTATGTGAGAAAATAGAAAATTCAGGTGTGACTAGCGAAACAATAGAGTTAAATTAAACCTTTTATGCTACAATATGTATTATAAAACATATTGGAGTATGTAATGAAGATTGTATTTTTGGATTTTGATACACTTGGATGTGATATAAATATAGATGAGTTTAAGAGTTTCGGTGAGGTTGAAGTATATGGAACTACCAAATATGACCAAACGGCACAAAGACTAAAAGATGCAGATGTGGTTATTACCAATAAGGTGGTAATAGACTCTAATATAATAGATAATACGAGTTTAAAGCTTATATGCGTTGCTGCAACAGGCATGAACAATATAGATTTAGAATATGCTAAATCAAAAAATATAGTAGTAAAAAACGTAAAAGGGTATTCAACTCCTTCCGTTGTTCAACTTACCTTTTCTATTGCTTTGTATTTTGTTCAAAAACTAGAGTATTATTCAGATTATACAAAAAGCGGTAAATGGTGTGAAAGTGAAATATTTGCAAATCTTGACGTACCTTTTTACGAGCTACAAGGCAAAAAGTGGGGTATAGTAGGGCTTGGAGAGATAGGGCAAAAGGTTGCTAGTATTGCTAAGGCTTTTGATTGTGAAGTGAATTATTACTCTACATCAGGTATGAATTATAATACAAACTACAATATGCTAGACCTTGAAGAGTTATTAAAAACAAGCGATATAATCTCAATCCATTCACCACTTAATGATATGACTAGAAATTTGCTCAATTATACAAATATGAATTTGTTAAAAAACGGTGCAATAGTGGTAAATATGGGTAGGGGCGGTATAATTAACGAAGTAGATATGGCAAAGCTAATAGATGAAAAAGAGGTATATTTCGGGATAGACGTACTTGAACGTGAACCTATGATACAAAACCATCCGCTACTTAATATACGAAATAAGAATCAACTACTTATTACGCCGCATATAGGATGGGCTAGTATAGAATCAAGAAAAAGATTGATTGATGCTATTTTTAACAATATTAAAGAATTTGTGTTATAATACAAAATATAGTATGTTTTTAAATTAAAAGAAATAAGGAGAGTTTATGGATTATTTACTGTACTCATCTAAAGAGATGTTCTCTTCCACCGACTTGATAAGAAAAAGCAAGATGATTTTTGATAAGGTCGGAAACGGTGAAATCAACAAAGCTATAATACTAAGGGACGGGAAGCCGGCATTTATTATGCTTGATTTTGATATGTATGAAGAGATGATGAAAGAATATATGGTTCTTAAAAACGGTGAACCGATAATACCTCAAAAGAGAATAGTAGAGGAACAAAAGGTGCAAGTGGAATCACCGAAAAAAGAGGTTGTTCGTCAAGTTCCAAAACAAGTAACAAAAGTGGAAGTTGAAGAATCGGTATCTCAAGATGATGAAGAAGCAGAACTTCTAAAAACTCTAAAAGCTCTTGATGATATGGATTTTGAAGAAGATGAAAAAGAGGTAAAAAGCCTTGATGAATTTGATGACGAAGAAGTAGAAGACTACGAAGATGAAGATATCGATGATGTTGAAGTTGAAATACAAACTTCAAAAGAACAACCGTTGAAAGATTTTTGGGAAAAATGATGTATGATGTATTAATAATAGGTAGCGGCGTAGCGGGTCTTAGTGCAGCTATAGAAGCCAAGCAAAACGGTGCAAATGTTTTGGTAGTATCAAAAACCGCTATTACCGCATGTGGAAGTTCTCAAGCCCAAGGGGGTATCAATTTTGCTATAGATAGTGAAGATGAGGTAGAACTTCATATGAAAGATACTTTGAAATCTTCTCAAGGGCTAGGGAAAAAAGAGCATATAGAAAAACTATGTAAACTCTCTTTGGATTCATTGTCGTGGCTTGATAATATGGGCGTAGTATTTAGTAAGCTAGAAGATGGAAATTTTGCTCAAAGAAGGCTTGGAGGAAGTAGCAAAAAAAGAGCTTGTTATGCAAGTGATTATACGGGACTCAAAATAGTACACACGTTATATGATAAAGCGGTGAGTTCGGGCGTTGAATTTTTGAGCGAATATATGCTTTTAAATATGATTGTAGAAGATAGATGTTGTTACGGTGCGACCTTACTAGATATAAAAACAACTACGGTTAAAGAGATTTTGGCAAAAAGTACCGTTTTGGCTACGGGTGGATATAGCGGTTTGTTTGAAGGGTTTACTACCAATTCCTATGCCGTTACGGGCGATGGGATAGCTGCAGCTTTTAGGGCTGGAGCAAGACTAACAAATATGGAGTTTGTACAATTTCACCCTACGGCACTCAAAGAGAAAAATATCCTTCTTAGCGAAAGTGCAAGGGCAGAGGGTGGATATTTGCTAGATGCTAAAGGTGAGAGATTTGTGGATGAGCTCCAAAGTAGGGGTGTTGTAGCTCGTGCAGTATTTGAGAAGCTAAAAGAGGGTGATGTCTATCTTGATGTTAGACATTTGGGTAGCCACAAAATAAATGAACTTTTACCGCAAGAGGTAGCCATCGCTAGTAACTTTGCTAGTATTGATATTACAAAAGAGCCTATACCTATAAATCCTGCAGCTCATTATAGTATGGGTGGTATCAAAATAGATGAAGAGTGCAAAACAAATATCAAAAATCTTTTTGCTTGCGGTGAATGTGCCGATGCATTGGTTCACGGTGCGAATAGACTAGGAGGAAATTCACTCTTAGAAGGGGTTGTTTTCGGAAGAATTGCAGGAGAAATTAGCGTAAAAGAGTCACATAAAAATAACTCTACGATTTCGTCACAAACAAAGCAGTTTTTGAGTGATAGTGTATTTATAAACGGAGTCTTTGGATTTTCTAATC
>DYJR01000006.1 GCA_020723015.1 Arcobacter nitrofigilis | reverse complement strand
TATCTTGCCTTTATTGGCAAGTTGATTTTTTAGCTCCGGATTATTTGCTATAAGTGTGAGTTTTTGATATAAATCTTCGCTGTTCATACTTTCAAAAAGAAGTCCGTTCTCGCCGTCATTTATGATTTCAAGAGGTCCTCCGCTATTGCTACCTAGTACACAAATACCGCTTTTCATAGCTTCTATCAAAACAAGTCCGAAAGTTTCTTTTTTTGTAGCCAACACTACACAATCTGATAGTTGCATATAGTCAGTAGGGTTGTTTACAAATCCCATAAAAATATCATGAGGATAAGATTGTTGCAGTGTATTGAAATATTCTTTGTCCATAAAATGCCCTATAATCAAAGCTTTAGCTTTTATACCTGCAAGCCTTAGCTTTTCTACGGCTTGTAATACGATATGTTGACCTTTCGCTTCTTCTATCCTACCCACTATGCAAACTATAAATTCGTCTTTGATATTGAGTTTATTTTTTAGCTTTGTTTTATCATCAATTGAAAGTGTTTTAGGAATATTTGCACCTATATAGCAAGTGTGTATCGTCGGCCTTATATTTTGCGGTATAAATTTTTCTAATTGTTCTTTTACAAGATTTGTGACTGCAATTATGGCATCAAGATTTTTGTATAAAAATTTATGGTAAAAATCGCTTTTAAACCTAGTCATATGCATATGGCGTGTTTGTACTATCTTGGGTTTGCGTTTGGATAAAAGTTTTGCGGCAACAACTACTGGGATATCTTTCGTCCAATGAAGATGTACTATATCTATTTGTTCTTTATCTATTATTTGTGCCAACTTAAATATCCCGTATCGTGAGATTGCGATATGCGGTATTTCTTCGTTTTTTAATATTTTTTCAAGTTTTGAGTTTTTTGCTATTACGACAGATGAACCGAGATATGAAGAAATATTTTTCATATGAAGTTCAAGTCCACCAAGGTCTGGAGATAGGCAAATTTCTAAATTTTTTTTCATAATGTTCTTTAATATTCTATTTTGTTTTGTATTTTAGTAAAAAGTTGGTTAAACCCAAATTAAATAGTTTTTTGCTAAAATCAACCTATAAAATACTAAAAAGGCTAGACTTGTCCACCTATAAATTTGTAATAAACGAAGAATTTAAAAACTTAGAACCTTTTTTATTAAATATAAAACAGTTATTTAGTCAAAATGCCCATAGCATCCACAAAGCTAGAAATGAATTAAAAGTTATAGAGTATGAGGGATTAAAGCTAGTCGTAAAGTCTTTTAAGGTACCTAATTTATTAAATAGATATGTTTATGCTCATTTTAAGCCATCTAAGGCGAAGAAATCTTATGACAACGCAACAACCCTTTTAACTCTTGGAATTAATACTCCTACTCCTGTAGGATATATAGAATTTTTTGAACACGGTTTATTAAAAGAGAGTTTTTTTGTCTCTTTAATGTTTGAGTATGATTTCACCATACGTGAACCCCTCCTTGACAAAAACTTTACGGATAGAGATACTATATTTCAAACATTTGGTGAGTTTACGTTTGATTTGCATAATAACAGTGTATTTCACAAAGACTATTCACCTGGAAATATACTTATAAAAAAAGGTTTAAACGGTTACATATTTAGCATTGTTGACATTAATAGAATGGAATTTAAAGATTTATACTATGATGAAAGACTCAAAAATTTCGCTAAACTTTGGGCTAAAGATGAGGATTTGATAATTATATTAAAGGCATACGCAAAAAGTGCAGGGATGAATGAAAAAAGAGCTATAGATAACGGGATAAAATATTCACAAGCTCATAAAAATAGAATTAATTTCAAAAAACGATTAAAAGGTATAGAAGTTGTTGATTAGTATTATGCATCATCATGTAAATAGCGATAGATGTAGTAATGATTTGTCTATCTTTGAAGAACATTTGCAATATATCAAATCAAAATTTACGTCAATATTTCCCGGTGAAAATATAATGGGTAATTGCGTATGCCTAACTTTTGATGACGCCTATGTCGATTTTTATTATTTGATTTATCCATTACTCAAAAAGTATGGACTAAAAGCCTTATTGGCAGTTCCTAGTAAATATATACTCGATAGTTGTGATGAAATTTCTGAAACTAGAATGGGATTTGAACACAATGATTTATTTGCAAATTATGAAAAAGGGACCTTTTGTACATTTAAAGAGTTAAAAGAGATGGTAGATAGTGGGCTCGTGCGTATAGGCTCACATTCTCATACTCATATTGATTTAACGGCAGACGGTGTGGATTTGGATATTGAATTAAGGTTTTCAAAAGAGATTCTGGAACAAAAGTTGGGTGTTGAGGTAGATAGTTTTGTATTTCCTTTCGGCAAGTATAATCAAGAAATTCTTCAGCAAGCTAAAAAATATTACAAATACTCATTTAGAATAGGTAATGCTATACATAATGATTTTAACGGCATTAATGGAGTTATTTATAGAGTTGACGGTGATGGACTAAAAACTCCTGATGAGATTTTTGGATTTAAAAAGATACTTGGATATAAATTTAAAGGTTTGATTAAAAGATTGGGTGACAAATGAATATAAGTGCAGTCGTGCTGGCAAAAAACAATGAAAAAACAATAGGGAATACCTTACAAAGTCTAACAGATTTTAGTGATGTGGTAGTTTACGATAATGGTTCTGTTGATGAAACTATAAATATCGCTAAAAGTTTTCCTAATGTAAACTTAATAGAGGGTGAATTTAGAGGCTTTGGTTGGAGCAAAAACAAAGCAGCAAGTTATGCTAAAAATGATTGGATTTTGATTATAGACAGTGACGAAGTAGTTGACGGTGAGCTTTTGGAAGTTCTAAAAAATAAAGTTTTAGAAAAGAATTGTGTTTATAAACTTAATTTTAAGGCATTCTACAAAGATATACAAGTAAAGCATTGTGGGTGGAACAATCAAAAAATAAAACGCCTTTATAATAAAACGGTAACATCTTACAACTCAAACGACGTTCACGAAGATATTATAACCGATGGGCTGACAATGGAAGTTTTAGCCGGAAATGTGGAGCATTACAGCTATCATAGCATATCAGAGTTTATAATCAAGGCCGATAGATATTCTACGCTATTTGCTAAAAACAATGCAGGAAAAAAGAAATCAAGTCCATCTAAAGCTTTTTTTAACGGTATTTATTCTTTTATACGTACCTACATATTTAAACAAGGCTTTAGGGATGGATACGTTGGGCTAATAATAGCCTATTCACACATGGTGACAAATTTTTATAAATATATTAAGCTTTATGAAGCCAATAAAGAGTTAACACAATAAATACCTATTTATCAATAATCTCGTGTAATTTATTTTCTATAGATTTATATAAGTTTCTGTCATAGTGTTTTGGCACGCAAAAATTGCTTTGATTTTCCGCATCACTTACTGTTGCCCATCTTTTAGGACTTGCAAATAAATTTGAACCAAAGAAAGATAGTGTTTTTATATTGACTGCACCGGCTAAATGCATAGGACCGGTAGATGTGCTTACAAGCAGTTCAAAGTTGGCTAAAAGTCTGCAAAAATCAATCAGGGATAGTTTTGAGTTATAAATAATACAATCAAAATCAATTTTTGACTGTAGATACTCTTTGCTTTTTGTATCGTCTGGACCGAATGTAAAAACTACTTTTAGGTTTTTTTTGTCGTTTAATGATTTTGCCAAAAGTACATAATCATCTAAAGATAGATTACCGTCGCTACTTCCACCGTAACCAGGATGAAAAGCAATATACTTATAATTACCTATAATGTTGAATTCATTTTTAAACTCTTCAAGTTGAGTTAAAGTTTCTTCTGGCTTAAATTCTATCACAGGTTTGTGAAAATGTTGATGGATGTGTTTATCATAGGCTTTGAGAAGCTCTATGTTGTACTCATACTCAGTCATAGCAACTTTACTTCTTCGTTGGACTATTCTATGGTTATAAAATATTTGTGCTATTTTAGTTGCAGGCGCAAATCTATTTTTAACACCGCTAAGAAGTAGGGCAAGTGCTAGTTTTGTATCACTAAAGGCACTTATACTCACATCTATATTCTTCTCTCTAATAGCTTTGATTAGTTTAAAGATACAGTCCTTATATAGTATTACGTCATCTATATAGTCAATACTCTTTGCAAGTTCATAATTTACTTTTGAAACCAACACAACGATATTAGTATCTTTCAAGTCCCTTTTGGCTATTTTTATCATAGGAAGAGTCGTAATAAAATCACCTATCTTGTCATGTCTTGTAATCAGTAAATTAGTCATTGCTCTGCCTTTGCTAATCCTATTGCTTATATATAATATGCTACAATTGTATCATATATTTATTTAAAGGCTTATTTTATAAATGCAAACACCTTTTATTTGGGATAGTTATTCGGACCAGCCTCATGTTATACGAGATAGGGCATACAAAAAACAGATGAAAAAAAAGCATAGCTTGGATTATCTAAAACTTGCACTTAGTACTGCTTTTGTGTTTCCTGTTGCTACTGCTTTAATGAAAGTTTTTAGACCGTCTATGTCAAAAGGAAACGACATATACGGTATGGGAGTTAATCTTGACAAGGGTGATGTTCAAGTAGAGCTTATTGAAGAGCTTGGAGTTAAAAATCTGTTAGTTAGACTCCCGTTAAGTGATATACAAAATATACAAAGATACTATGATTTTACTTGTAAATTTATACAAAATGATAAAAAGAATATTGTTGTAAATATTTTGCAAGACAGGGAGCATATTGATGATTTACAGCTTTTGCAAAAAGATATAACGGTAATATTTAATACATTTAAGATTATTACAAATGAGTTTCAAATAGGTAATGCAATCAACAGAACTAAATGGGGATTTTTTAGCATTGGAGAATATTTAAAGTTCTATAAGTGTGTACAAGATATTAGGGATGAGAATTTCAAAGATATTAAATTAATAGGCCCAAGTGTAATAGATTTTGAATACTACTATACTATACGAGCTTTGTTTAACGGCTATGATATAAAATACGACAAATTATCAAGTTTGCTCTATGTTGATAGAAGAGGAAGTCCATACAACACTCAAATGGGGATTTTTGATACGAAAAATAAGATAAATCTTTTGTATTCGTTACTCAGACTTAGTCCAAAAATGAGAAGCGATGAGATATATATCACGGAAGTTAATTGGCCTTTGAAAGGTACGGCTCCTTATGCCCCAACAAGTGAAAAAGAGTGCGTAGGATACGATGAATACGCAAGATATATGGTAGAATACTATGATATAGCCAAAAAAAGCGGAAAAATATCAAAGGTATTTTGGCATCAGCTTATAGCCCCTGGGTACGGGCTTGTGGATAATCGTGACGGCAAGATAATAAAAACAAAAGCATTTTATGAGTTTAAAAAGATGGTTCAAAATGGATAAAAAGATAGTTATGCAAATACCTACATGGCTAGGTGATGCCGTGATGGCAACACCTGCAATAGAAAACATAATACAACATTTCGGAGATAGCTATAAATATATTGTTTTAGGTTCCAATGTATCGGTCAAAATCTTTGAATTTCACCCGAAAATATCACAAATAATAGTAGATGAGACAAAAAAAGGTGGTTCTAGGTATCTAAATATCTATAATCTTGCCAAATCTTTCGGCAAAGTAGAAGTATTTTTCTCTTTTAGAAGGTCTTTTAGTGCTAGAGTGTTGAAGTTTTTTGTAAGTGCAAGGCAAAAATACGGTTATAAAAGACTTACCAAAGAGCAAATCCATCTAGTACTTAGATATAACGACTTTGTAAATCACTGCCTAAAAACAAATTATCAAGCCGGTGATTTAAAAATCTATACCAACTCAACATTCAACATTCAACATTCAAAATCATTGTTGGGTCTAAATCCAGGTGCAACATACGGAAGTGCCAAAAGATGGTATCCAAAAGAGTTTGCATTGACGGCTAAAGAGTTGAGTAAAGAGTACGATATTCTGATTTTCGGAGGTCCTACTGAGGTAGAACAAGCAAGAGAAATAGAAAAATATCTAAAAAGTTTTGGCATATCAAATTACACTAATCTAGCAGGTAAGACAACCGTAACGAAACTTATAGAATACATCAAAAATCTTGATTTATTTATCACGAACGACAGCGGTCCAATGCACCTAGCTGCCGCATTTAAGATAAAAACAGTAGCGATATTCGGTCCTACGAAACATATAGAAACACACCAATGGAACAACCCAAATGAAATCATAATAAGAAAAGATATGGAGTGTGCTCCATGTATGAAAAGAGTGTGTCCGTTGGGTCATCATGAGTGTATGAAGCAAATCACCTCATCAGACGTACTGGAGAAACTAAGATGAACACATATTTTTCTTCAAAAGAAGTATCGTATATAAAAAACTTGCAAAATCTTCAAGAATATAAACCTCAAAAAGGTTTAAAAAAGCTTTTCTCAAAAAAAACTTACCCCGATATTTATTTTTACAATTCAGCAGATAAAGACAAAGATGAGCTATCTAAAAATTCAAAATTGATTGTGGTTGGGTCAAAAAGAGTTGAAGAAATAGTAAAAAGTAAATATTTAGACAAAAAAGTAGAGCTGATATATCCATTTGTAGAGTTGCCGCAAAGTTTCTCAAAACAACAAGCCAAGCAAGATTTTTGCGATATTCATGGGCTAAGAAGCGAAACCAAAGTTATCTCCTTTTATGATACGGACTTCAAAAACGGCGGCGTAAAAGAGTTTATATCTATGATAAATAGCCTTAATTACAAATTTGCTAAAGCTTGTATAATAGGCGATAGCAAATCTCTTGATACGGTGAGGCTTTTTGTGGCAAGACTACAAACCAAACATAGATTTATCTTGGTAGAAGATGATAATCTTGATGATATTTTAAAAGCTAGTGACGTTTTTATATCGCCTACACGTCAGAAAACTTTTCACCTAGGTGTACTGAAAGCTATGGCATACGGAAATGTGGTTTTTACTTCAATAGACAATGACGTAAGCGAACTATTGGATAACTATTCCGTGATGCACTCACACAACGATATGACCGTACTTTTTAAGGTTGAGAGAATTCTTCAAAGCGAGAGTGATTTGAAGCTTATAGGCGAACAAAATGCTCAGATAGTAAAGAATATAGCATCCGTAAATCTTGAAGAAAAACTAAAACTTTAGTTTTCTTCTTTGTCGCTAGTATAAGTAATTTCCACGTTTTTATTTATTTCTTGTTTCACTATTTCGTTTATTTTACTTAAGATGTCCTCTATATTTGGGATTTCAAGGCGTACATAATCATTTATTTTAGGCTTTTTATCAGGGTATAGGGAAGATATTGAAAATTTTTTGTTCTTATCAGTTTGTTTGGCTTGAGCTACTACTATTTCGTAATTCAAAAATTCGCATTCGTTTTGGTTTATTTTGAAAAGTTCTATAGATATATCATTTTGTCGTGCCAATGTGTCCAAATCTATTTTTAGCGAGTTTATCTGTTCGCTAGATAGAGGTTTTATTATATACTCACACCTTTCTTGGGTAATCTCTGCAAATAGTTGCAAGGAGATAAAAATGACTATAAATAAAGATTTCCACATATTAAACCCCTTTTTGAATTTATGGTAATAGTATAATATAAAATTAGATAAAAAAACTATAAAATATCAATAACTAGCACTTTTGAATATCGAGTGCTAATTATTAAAAAAACTTTAGTGAACTTTTATAAAGTTTGTGTTAAAATTTTGCATAAGAGACTGAGAAACTTAGAAACTGAGAGACTTAGCAATTCAAACTTAGTTTCTCAGTCACTTAGTCTCTCAGTTACTTTAAAAAGAAGGAGAATTTATTATGGGAAAACAACAATTTCAAACGGAAGTAGGGCAACTATTATATCTTATGACACATTCGCTTTACTCAAATAAAGAGATTTTCATAAGAGAACTTGTATCAAATAGTAGTGATGCTATTGATAAACTAAAATATTTAACTTTGACAGATGAGTCTTTGAAAAGTTTGGAGTGGACTCCGCAAATCAACATAAGTTTTGATAAAGATGATAAATCTTTGATAATTTCCGATAACGGTATAGGTATGGATGAAACAGACCTTATTAATAACATAGGAACTATTGCAAAAAGCGGTACAAAGTCGTTTATAGAAAAGCTTACCGGTGATGCAAAAAAAGATAGTAACCTAATAGGACAATTTGGGGTAGGTTTTTATTCCGTCTTTATGGTGGCTGATTATGTTGATGTTATTACCAAAAAAGCAGGATGCGAACAAGCATACAAATGGAGCAGTGACGGTAAGGGCGAGTTTGAAATAAAACCTGTTACAAAAGAATCTCAAGGTACGGTAATCTATATCAAGTTAAAAGATGATGAAGTAGAAGATTTTACAAGTAGATGGAGAATCGAAAATATAATAAAAAAATATTCAAATCATATAGCTTATCCAATCTTTTTGAACTACAAAGAAGAGGTAGAAGATAAAGATACGAAAGAGAAAAAAGAAGAATCTAAATGTGAGCAAATAAATGCTGCTACGGCTCTTTGGACATTGCCTAAATCAAAAATAAAGCCTGAAGAGTATAATGAGTTTTATAAATCTATTTCTCACGATAGTACCGACCCATTACTTCACGTACATACGAAAGCAGAAGGAGTAAATAACTACACTACACTATTTTACATACCGCAAAAAGCACCTTTTGATATGTATAGGGTAGATTATCAAAGCGGCGTGAAACTTTATGTAAAAAGGGTATTTATTACTGATAATGATAAAGAACTTCTCCCAACATATCTAAGATTTGTAAGAGGTATCATAGATAGTGAAGATTTACCGCTAAATGTAAGTAGAGAAATTCTACAAGAAAATAGAATTTTAGCAAATATCAAGCAATCAAGTGTTAAAAAACTTCTTGCAGAGTTCAAAAAGCTTAGTGAAGACAAAGAGAAATATGAGAAGTTTTATAAAGAGTTCGGTAGAGCATTAAAAGAGGGTGCATATCAAGACTTTACAAACAAAGAGGCAATTTTAGAACTTTTAAGATATAAATCAACAAAAGTTGACGGTATGACGTCATTTGCCGAGTATAAAGATAGAGCTTCTACGGAGCAAAAAGCTATTTATTATATCGTAGGTGAAAATGAGAAGATTTTAAGAAGCTCACCGTTGCTTGAAAGCTACAAAAAAGCAGATATAGAAGTACTTATCCTTGACGATAAAGAGATAGATGATATTATCACTCCTGCTTTTGGAGCATACCAAGAGTGGCAGTTCAAAGATATCACATCTTGCGAAGCACCGGCATCGGAGCAAAGTGAAGAAGAGAAAAAAGAGATTGAAGAGAAATACAAATCAATAGTAGAAAAAATCAAATCAAACTTAGGTGACGCCGTAAAAGATGTAAAAGTAACAAACAGATTAAGTGATAGCCCAAGTTGTGTAGTAAAAGACGGTAACGACCCTATGGCTTCTATGGCTCATATGTTTAGAGCAATGGGACAAGAGATGCCTGAATCTGCACCTATTTTGGAAATAAACCCAGACCATGATATAATCAAAAAGTTAAACGGTTGTGCAGATGATAGTCTAATAGCCGATATTTCTTGGTTATTACTAGATAATGCAAAAATAAGCGAAGGTATGGAGATAAAAGACCCTATCGGTTTTGCAAAAAGACTAAATAGCGTTATGGCTAAAGTGTTTTAGGAAGACTTATGGCACGCCAGTTTTTAACAGGTGATTTCATGTTTATTTCACCAGTTAAAAACTGGCGTTCCAAAAAGGTAAAATAATGAATAAAGTAAAACTCTCATTTGTAATTTTAGGTCTTGTAGTATTTTTAAGCGGTTGTTCCAGCACTCCTTATATGCAGTTTTCACAAAATGCCATGTATTTGAATGATGCGGATAATACAAATGTAATTGAGCTAAAAAATCCAAGAAAAATAGATAGGTATGATTCTTGCGTATTTAACGGTTTTACCATAGATGATACAAATAAGCATATTGAATATATTAAGCTTCATTCTTGGTGTCAATGGAACGGTTTATCAAGTAGTTTTTATCAAAATTTCCTGAATTTAAATATTAAAAAATTACAATTAATCAAAAGTTTCGTAAAAGATAAGTACAATATCTTCTTGTATGCAAAAAACGGAAAAGAGTTTTATTTTGTTCATACCTATGATGTAACGAGTGATTTATTTATAATAGATTATGACGGTAGTTTTGTAACAAACATTTGCAAAGAGTGTTATTTGATTGATAAATCATTACGGTTTGATGAGAAAATAGATAAAAGTTTGGTTGAACGTAATTTTATAGAGGGTTATTTCTCAAGAGAATCGAGCAACGAGTATTACGAAAAATAAATTAGGATATTTATGGAAGAATTGATTAGGGACTGGGGATATATAATATTGTTTTTATATTCCTTTGGCGGTGGTTTTGTTGCTCTTGCGGTAGCCGGGGTTTTGAGTTTTAGCGGTGAGCTTAATATTTTTGTATCTATTGCGGTAGCAGGAGTCGCAAATTTTATAGGTGATCAGTTTTTGTTTTATATGGCTAGGCATAATAAGCATTTTGCAAACGATATAATGAAAAAATATGGTAGAAAAGTAGCATATACACATCTTTTGATGAGAAGATACGGTTATTTGGCTATATTTTTACAAAAATATATCTACGGTGTAAAAACTCTTGTACCTTTGGCGATAGGACTCACAAAATATTCTACCCAAAGGTTTGCATTTTATAATGTATTTGCTTCTGCTTTATGGGCTATCGTTGTAGGAAGCGTAGCTTATATGCTAGGAGAAGTGGTGCTGACTTATGCCGAAGATTATAAATATGTAGGCATAGGTATAATACTTTTAATTGTATTATCTGTTTCATATCTCTACAAAAAAATATAACTACGTATTTAAAGTGTAACCAAACAACTCAATGGTTACACTTTTTTATTTTATCCACATTAAATCTCTTTTTAAAAAAATCATTTTTTGATATCATTGCTTTACATAAAAAAAAATAGGAGATTTTAATGGCTTTAATAGAAGAGTACAAAGCTCATACCGTTGAGAGAGAAACTTTAGGTGTTCCACCGCTTCCGCTAACTGCAAAACAAACTGCTGAGTTGGTAGAATTATTAAAAGCTGATGATATAAAAGAGGCTGATTATTTAGTTGATTTAATAGCAAATAGAGTAAATCCGGGTGTTGATGATGCTGCTTACGTAAAAGCTGCATTTTTAAATGATATAGTTCAAGGTAAAGCTACTTCTAAAGTTATATCTAAGATCAAGGCTATTGAAATACTTGGTAAAATGATGGGTGGATACAATGTAACTCCACTTGTTGAAGCGTTAAAATTAGGCGGTGATGTTGCACAATCTGCAGCAAATGAGCTAAAAAATACATTACTTGTATATGATGCATTTAATGACGTAAAAGATTTGATGGATGCAGGTAATGCATTGGCAAAAGAGGTTATTACTTCATGGGCAAACGCTGAGTGGTTTACAAATAGACCTGCAATCCCTGCTGAAATGACTCTAACTGTATTTAAAGTTCCTGGTGAAACAAATACGGATGATTTAAGCCCTGCGGGAGAGGCTTTCACAAGAAGTGATATTCCTTTACACGCAAACTCTATGCTTCAATCAAAAATGACTGACGGTTTACAAACAATAGCTAAACTAAAAGAAAAAGGTTATCCTGTAGCTTATGTCGGTGACGTTGTAGGTACAGGAAGTAGTAGAAAATCAGGTATCAACTCTGTTCAATGGCATATGGGTGTTGATATAGAAGGTGTACCGAACAAAAGAACAGGCGGTGTTGTAATAGGTTCAATAATAGCTCCTATTTTCTTCAACACGGCAGAAGATAGTGGATGTTTACCGATTAAGGTAGATGTTTCTAAAATGGAAATGGGTGATGTAATCACCGTAAAATACTATGAAGGTAAAGTTTATAAAGGTAGTGAGCTTATAGGTGAATTCAAAATAGACCCAAATACACTTCCTGATGAAATTAGAGCAGGTGGAAGAATCCCACTAATTATCGGTAGAGGTCTTACGGCTAAAGCTAGAGCAGTTCTTGGTATGGGTGAAGATACAATATTTGCTAGACCTGAGCAACCGGCTGATACAGGCAAAGGTTATACTCTAGCTCAAAAAATGGTTGGGAAAGCTTGTGGATTAGCAGGTGTTAGACCGGGTATGTATGTAGAGCCAATCTGTACAACCGTAGGAAGCCAAGATACAACGGGACCAATGACTAGAGATGAAGTAAAAGAGTTATCGGCTTTAAGCTTTAGTGCGGATATGGTTATGCAATCATTCTGTCACACTGCAGCTTATCCAAAACCGGCTGATATTAAATTACAACATACATTGCCTGAGTTTATTACAAGTAGAGGCGGTGTAATTTTAAGACCGGGTGACGGTGTTATTCACTCATGGTTAAATAGATTATGTTTACCTGATACCGTAGGAACAGGTGGAGATAGCCATACAAGATTCCCTATAGGCATCTCTTTTCCTGCCGGATCTGGACTTGTTGCGTTTGCTGGTGTTACCGGTGCTATGCCTCTTAATATGCCGGAATCGGTACTTGTTAGATTCAAAGGTAAAATGCAACCTGGTATCACTTTAAGAGACCTTGTAAATGCAATACCGTACTATGCTATAAAAGCTGGACTTTTAACGGTAGAGAAAAAAGGTAAAAAGAACGTATTTGACGGAACTGTTCTTGAAATCGAAGGTTTAGAAGACCTTAAAGTAGAACAAGCGTTTGAGTTAAGTGATGCAAGTGCAGAAAGAAGTGCGGCAGCTTGTACGGTTAAACTTGGAATCGATAGCGTAAAAGAGTATTTAAGCTCAAATGTTAAACTTATAGAGCAAATGATAGCTGAGGGTTACCAAGATGCTAGAACACTAGCTAGACGTGCAGAAAAAATGAAAGAGTGGTTAGCTAATCCGTCGTTGATGGAAGCTGATAAAGATGCTGAATACAAAGCTATAATCGAAATAGATTTAAATGAAATAACAGAACCGATAGTTGCTTGTCCAAACGATCCAGATGATGTTGCAACATTGAGTGAAGTATTAAATGACCCGAAAAGACCTAAAAATATAGATGAAGTTTTCGTAGGAAGCTGTATGACAAACATAGGTTTATTTAGAGCTTTAGGTGAGGTTCTAAGAGGTGAGGGTGCAGTACCTGCTAGACTATGGGTATGCCCTCCGACAAAAATGGATCAAAAACAGCTAACTGAAGAGGGTTACTATGCAGTATTCGGTGGAGCAGGTGCAAGGCTTGAGGTTCCTGGATGTAGTTTATGTATGGGTAACCAAGCAAGAGTTGCGGATAAAGCGGTAGTATTTAGTACAAGCACAAGAAACTTTGATAACAGAATGGGTAAAGATGCTATGTGTTATCTAGGAAGTGCTGAACTAGCTGCTGTTTGTGCAATGTTAGGTAAAATACCTACGGCGGAAGAATACAACAATATCGTAACTAAGAAAATTACGGACGATAAAAAAACAAAAATCTATAAATATCTAAACTTCCATGAGTTTGGAGCAGATGAGCTTAAATATCTAGTTCATAGTTAATAAATAACAAAATGGGCATAGCCCCGTTTTGTTTATTCTTGTAATTTTTTTGTAACTATTATTATAAAATATACTTATTCTTCTATTAATTACTCTTTAATCTTTCTTATCTTATAATGACTCACTAAAAAGGGAGTTAATGACAAATATAGCTTATCAAATAAATTGCTTTTAATACTATTTATAGCCATGTTTATAGTGTTTGCCGTGAGGGTACCTATAAACTATTATAATACAAAAAATAATTATATGGAAGAACTACAATCAAAAACAAAACTCTTAGAACAAAGACTCAAATTAGCCGTTTCGTCCCCGGTATGGAATTTATATTATGATGTTGTAGAAGATATTATAAAAATAGAGGTACAAGACCCATACATAGCTTCTATCGTAGTAAATGATATAGATGGAATGTTGATAGCAAAGGCTGTTCATAACGGTGAAATAAGTACAAATATGCATAAAGAGGTTTTTGACATCCATTTTATGAGTGAGCATATTGCAAATATAGAGGTTTTATACGATAAACAAGTTATTGAATCTAGGCTTTTTGGTAATTTGTTGAATCAATTTACACAATTTATAATGGTTTTGCTTTTTGTACTTATAGTTTTTAAAATAGCTATAGATAGGTCTGTAATAAAAAATCTCAAAACATTAAAACGTCTAATATCACATGTAAGAAAAACTAAACAATATGATACAAAAATAGAGTTAGACACAAATGATGAATTTAAGGTTCTCGCACATGAATTTAACTAAATGCAAGATGCAGTGTTAAAGAGTATTCATGATTTAGAAAAACTAAATAATGAGTTAGAAATTAGAATTCAAGAAGAAGTTGAAAAAAAGTAGTAAAAGAGAAAAAGAGCTTTATGGTAAAGCAAGATTTATACAGATGGGTGAGATGATAAGCAATATAGCACATCATTGGAGACAACCTCTTAGTGCTATCAGCAGTACGGTATCAAGTTTAAGGCTTCAAAAACAAATCGGTACGTTAGATGATGAAGAGTTAATTAACTCTTTGAATATTATTATGTCTCAAACACAAAAATTATCTTCTACTATAGATGATTTTAGAACGTTTTTTATAGAGGAGCATACGGATAAAAAAATTTATTTTGATCTTAAAGAAACCATTGAAAAGTTAGAAAGTATAATATATGTCTTACTTGTTGAAAAATCTATAGAATTGACTTTGACTCTTGAAGACGGTATAACAATTTACGGTTATCAAAATGAGTTATTTCAAGTAATATTGAATCTAGTAAATAATGCCGTAGAAGCATTTGAAGACAAAAAAGATATTTTTAATAAAGAAATACACATCGAATCGTTTAGGGCTGATGATAAGATATTTATCAATGTTGAAGATAATGCAGGTGGTATACCGGATGAGTATATAGAAAGGATTTTTGACCCATATTTTACGACTAAACATAAAAAACAAGGAGTAGGTGTAAGTCTTTATATGTGTAAAGAAATAGTTTATAAACATCATAACGGTGATATTAACGTAATAAATACAAAAAATGGTGCAAAGTTCACTATAACTATACCTACTATTTAACTTTTTTTGGTAAAATATCATTATGGAAATGGTAGAAACACTAAATAAGCAAGTTGATAAATTATTACAAGAATATGAAGAACTAAAGTTCGAGAATCAAGCTCTTAAGGTGCAGCTTGAAAAATTAAAAGACATCAATGATGAATTGCTTAGAAACAATGAGGACATGTTATTGAATATAGATAGAGCATTAGCAATTTCAAAGGCGATAAGTGAAAAAAAAAATAATATTTTATATTGATAATTTAGCATACCATTTTGAGGTTGATGATTCTCTTGAAAAAGAGATGACTATGTTTTTGCAAAAAGGTGTTAATATAGACGTAAAAGATTTATTGGTGGCCTATGTGCGAAAATCTCAAGAGTGTTTGGCATTAAAAACAGAAATAAGTAAAATATCCGCAAAACTACCGAAAGTATGAAAGCATTTGGTATTTTAGAAATAGTTTTCGCTATTTTGATTATTTCTATTATAACTTCGGTTGCACTTATTAAATTAAACGATACGGGTAAATTATCAATCAAAACAAAAATCAAATCAGATGTAGCTCTTATTAGGTATTCTATATCAAATGCGAAACAAAAACTTGCATTAAGCGGTAACGATACCGATATCAAAGCTTTGGACGAAGCAAATATAAACACCAAAAATCAACAACTTTTCAACTATGTATTGGATTATCCTATTTTATCGTCAGATATAACAGAAGCGAGCGGTGGAACTTGGGTAAAATACGCTTCTAATATTTATAGGGCTTTTATATCCACAAATGAATCGGTAGATTTTGTGTATGATGCTTCTAGCGGTTTATTTGATTGTGATTACAATATAGTATTATGTAAAGAATTAACGCAATGAACATATTTTATTATGAAGTTTCCATCATAGGTAGCAATCTACAACCTTTGACTTATCAATTCGGCGATAAATTGTCTATCGGCGATATAGTAGAAGTTAAGCTACGCAATCGTGCAAAAACAAATCTAGCCGTAGTTCTAAAAGAAGTCGAAAAGCCTTCATTCGCTTGTAATGATATTTTGGGTACTACACCTAATTATTTATCCATAAATATGATGGAGCTTGCCAAGTTTTGTTCTAGCTATTACGTATCTCATCTGGGGCTTTGTTTTGGAATGTTTGTCCCCTTTGATAGAAATATAGAGTATCAAAATAATCAGCATATAATTAAAGATGAGATTATACTCTCTAATCATCAGCAAAATGCCTATGAGTTTATAAAAAACAATAAAGTTTCACTTTTGTTTGCCGATACCGGTAGCGGTAAAACCGAGATTTATATCAAGCTAATCAAAGATGCTTTGGTTGACGGTAAGCAATCATTGCTAATGATGCCGGAAATTTCTCTTACTCCTCAAATGGAAAAAAGACTAAAAGCGGTGTTTGGTGATACGGTAGCTATTTGGCATTCAAAGGTAACAAAAAAGAAAAAAACAGACATTATCTCTGGACTTTTGGACGGAACTATCAAAATCATAGCAGGGGCAAGATCTGCACTCTTTTTGCCTTATTATAGCTTAGGTCGGATTATAGTAGATGAGGAGCATGATGACTCATATAAAAGTGACCAAAGCCCAAAATACAATGCAAAAGATTTGAGTATATTTGCCGGATCCAAGTTCGACATCGGTGTTGTATTAGGAAGTGCTACTCCTTCTATTATAACATATTCAAAAGTTCCCCATTATAGGCTATCTCAAACTTACTTTGACACAAAAAAAGAGTTCATATTTGATGAAAATAGACTAGGGCTTAGTAATTTAATAGTCGGGAAAATAAAAAATACCATAAACAACAATAATCAAGTTATAGTATTTTTACCTACGAGGGCAAATTTCAAATATCAAATATGCGATACATGCGGTAAGGCAGTAGAATGTCCTTATTGTAGCGTAAGTATGAGTTTACATAAAAATCTAAAAGCTCTCAAATGTCATTATTGCGGTTATACGCAGATGATACCTGAAACTTGTCCATCATGTAAAGTCGGTATTGTTAAGAATTTTAGACTCGGTACTGCAGAGGTAGAACAAGAGTTGCAAAATATTTTTATAGATAAAAAAGTATCAAGATTTGATAGGGACGAGATAAATAGCGAGTCAAAATTAAAAGCTGTTTTGAGCGATTTTAACGATGAAAAAATAGATATTCTAGTAGGTACTCAAATGCTCAGCAAAGGGCATGACTATCACAATGTCAAACTTGCCGTTATTTTGGGGATAGATTCTATTTTATCGTCAAATAACTACCGCTCAAGGGAAAATGCCTTGTCATTGTTACTACAGATTGCCGGAAGAAGCGGAAGAAAAGGGTTTGGAGAGGTTATTATTCAAACAAAAAATAAAGAGTTTTTTGAGAATTATTTGTTTGGTGACTACAAAACTTTTTTGGAAGATGAATTGGAGTATAGAAGAGAGCTTTACCCGCCGTTTATGAAACTTGCTAAACTGTCATTCGCTCATATAAATCATAAAATAGCATTAAAAGCTATGCAAGAGTGTGCAAATATTCTTTTTGCCGATAAAAACGATGTTCAAGTGATTGGTTTTGGAGAAGAGGGTATTTTTAAGGTGGCAAATAAATATAGATATCAAATACTTCTTCGTAGTAAAAGCCCAAAGGCTCTTTTAAATACTATTTATCAAGTACAAAATTTGTGTAGCAGTGTAGATATGGATACAATTTAATAGGTCACGAAAAATCGTGACACTATTTTTTGCTTACTCTTTGACACTCTTTTACGAAGTGAATAGCATTTTCTACGGGCACATCAGGTAAGATACCATGACCAAGATTGAAAATATGGCCTTCACCTTTCATTATGTTTTGGATACCCTCTACACATTGCGTAGTTGCAGTTTTGTCATATAGTCTGCACGGCTCCATATTGCCTTGAAGTACGTATTTATCACCAAGCTTTTCTTTAGCCATAGCCATAGGCGTACCCCAATCAACGCCAAATACGTCAAAGTTGCCGTAAACTAAACCTCTTTCAATAAACGCAGAGATTCCTTTTGGGAACATAATAACCGGTATGTGTGGGTATTTTGCTTTGAGATACTCAGCAATTTCTACCATATATTTCCAGCTAAATTCATCATATTTAGACGGCTCAATCGCTGCTGCCCATGAATCAAATATTTGAACCACGTCAACACCGCTTTGGATTTGTTTTTCCATATAAAATTTTACTACTTCGGTTACTTTTTTTAGTATTTTGTGAAGTAGAGCAGGGTTTGAATACATCATTTTTTTACAAATATTATAAGTTTTTGTACCTTGACCCTCTATCATATACGTAGCAAGTGTCCATGGAGCACCGGTAAATCCGATAAGAGCTTTTTCATCACCTCTTACATCTAATTGTTTTCTTAGTATTTTGATAGTTTCATATACATACGTTAGCTTATTTGCAGCCTCTTCACCGCCAAGAAGTGCATCAACGTCTGCTTCGGTAACCACAGGTTTTTCAAATACCGGTCCTTCACCTTTTAAAAATTCTAGCTTCATACCCATTTCATTCGGGACTACTAATATATCACTAAAAAGTATGGCAGCATCAACACCGACTAAATCAAGCGGTTGAATAGTAACTTCGGCAGCAAGTTCTGGATTGTGGCAAAGATTCAAAAAATTACCGGCTTTTGCTCTTACCGCCATATATTCAGGAAGGTATCTTCCGGCTTGTCTCATCATCCATACAGGAGTGTATGGAGTAGGTTTTCTTAAACATGCATCTACAAAAATTTTTGACATTTATTATTCCTTTTTTAAAAGAAACTGAGAAACTAAGCAATAAAAATCTCAGTCTCTCAGTCTCTTCTTAAATTAATGTTTTTTCCCTACTTTACCCAAAAAGTAAAGCCCAACAGACAAAGCAGTAATTGCTAAAGCAAAATATAACAATTCCAAAGGTGATTCATAGGTCGTATGTAAAACCCTTTGGAAATAATTTACTACTAAAACCATTATAATAACTTTTGCTATTTTATCTTTTAGTTGATCAAGTGAATGAATAGCTAAGATAGTGCTACAATTTTCATTTTCTTCATTACATGCAGCGTCTATTTTGGATATAAACAACTCATAGATACCAAATGAAAAAATAAGCATTACGACAGCTATTAAATACAAATCAACCGCACCGATAATACCGGCAACTATATCTTCATGAAAATGTTCAAGATGGGCACCGTTGATAATTGTTGTAAATGCATAACTAGCAACACTTATAATATCCACACTTGCTACTACAAAAAGTATAATAGCACCCAAAAAACCGAAAATCACGGCAAGTATTACTATAAATCTACTTTTCCATAAGCCATTTTCAAATATTTTTTCTAACATCTTAGTTTGCCTCTTCTAATTTAATCCATTTCAAAGCAATTCTAACTGCATTTGTCGCAGCACCGACTCTTACTTGGTCGGCAACATTAAAAAAATGTATTACGTTTGAATCGTAAATATCTTTTCTTAGTCTTCCAACGTAAGTATAATCCGTATCTGTTGCTATTATTGGCATAGGATATTGTTTGTTCGGTAAATCATCTATAACTTTTACGTTTTCAAAGTTTGCTATAGCTTCACGACATTTATCCAAATCGGCATCAATATCATTTTCAAAAGTTACGGTAACAGACTCACTATGGCTTCTTAAAACCGGAACCCTTACGCAAGTTGCCGCTATTTTCATTTGTTTGTGCATGATTTTTTGAGTTTCATACACCATTTTTTCCTCTTCTTTAGTAAAACCGCTTGGCATTGCTTTGTCAACTTGAGGTATTACGTTTAGTGCTATTTGGTGTGGGAATGCTTTTATTTCAGTTTCATCAAGTCTAAATGCAAAGAAATCTTGCATTTGTTGAACTAGCTCTTCCATCCCTTTTTTACCTGCACCGCTCGTAGCTTGATATGTGCTTACATCAACTCTTTTTATAGGGTATACGCTATCTAGTGCTTTTAGAACTTGTACCATTTGTATAGTAGAACAATTTGGGTTTGCAATAATACCGCTTTCTCTCCAAAGAACTATATCTTCAGGGTTTACTTCAGGTACAACCAAAGGAATATTCGGCTCCATTCTAAAATGACTTGTATTGTCTATTACAACAGCTCCACTCGCAACCGCATATTTTGCAAATTCTGCAGATATGCTCCCACCGGCACTAAAAAATGCAATATCAACTTCGTGTTCTTCAAAAACAGTAGTCGTAAGTTCGTAAACTTTATATTCATTACCTTTGAACTCTATCATACTTCCGGCACTTCTTGCACTTGCAAGAGGAAGAAGATTCCCTACAGGGAAGTTCATCTCTTCTAAAATTCTAAATAACTCTTCACCGACTGCACCGGTTGCTCCGACAACCGCAACATTATATGTTCTCATTATTCATTATCCTCATCATCTAAAATTAAACTTTCTTGTACATCTACCATCATAGGTGTTGTTGAATTTTCAGGAATTTCTATCCCTTCTATATCTAGTTCTTCATCCTCTTTCGGACATTTTGCAATACTTACTACCTTATCGTCTTTATCAACGTTTACTATGATAACTCCGCTCGTATTTCTACCTGCTTTTCTTATTGATTGCATATCTACTCTTATCATTTTACCGACACTTGTGAGGAGCATTAGGTCTTGTTGCTCGTCAACTATTACGTTACCTACTATATTTCCGGTTTTGTTGTTTAGCTTCATAGCAATTACACCGGTACCTGCACGATTTGTAAGTCTGTACTCATCTACGGTTGTACGTTTTCCGATACCTTTCTCACTTACTGTTAGAAGTTCTTGCTCTTCGTTATCTATAACGTCCGCATCTACTACGAAGTCACCGTCTATTTTGAGTTTGATACCGGTAACACCTCTAGTGCTTCTTCCTTGCTCTCTTGTTTTGTCTATTTCAAATCTAATACATTGTCCTTGACTTGTGAAAATTATCAAGAATTGTGACTCAGGGTGAGTTATTTTTGCCGCTACAAGTTCATCGTTTTCATCAAGAACTATAGCTCTTACACCGTTACTTCTTATATTTGAGAATTCATCAAGTTTTGTTCTTTTTACTACACCGTTTCTTGTAAAGAATGCAAGTGATTTTTCTGGTGCAAAATCTGAAGTAGGTATGATAGCTTTTATCTTCTCATCAGGTCTTAGGTTGATAAGATTTACTACTGCTTTACCTTTTGCCGTTCTACTACCTTCAGGGATTTTATATACTTTTAACCAGTATAATTGACCTTGATCCGTAACAAACATCAAAGTGTCATGAGTATTACTTACGAAGAATCTCTCTATAAAGTCATCATCGTGCGTAGTAACCGCAACTTTACCTTTACCGCCACGTCTTTGTTTTTCATAAGCTTTTATAGGTACTCTTTTTACGTATCCGTTGTGAGTGATTGTTACAACCATAGGCTCATTAGGGATTAAATCTTCGATGTCTATATCATCATAGCTATCTTCAATTTCAGTTAATCTTTTCGTAGCATATTTATCTTTGATTTCTACCAATTCTTCTTTGATAATTTCATTTAATTTATCTTCAGATTTTAGTATCGCTTCAAGTTCCGCAATCAAAGCCATAAGTTCTGCATATTCAGCTTCAAGCTTTTCTCTTTGAAGACCCGTCAAACGTCCTAGTCTCATATCTAAAATAGCTTGAGATTGAATTTCGCTTAATCCGAATCTTGCAGACATTTTTTCTTTTGCTTCTGCATCGTTTGCACTTCCACGGATGATTTTCACGATTTCATCGATGTTATCTAGGGCTATTTTCAAACCTTCCAAAATATGAGCTCTAGCTTTTGATTTTTCCAAATCAAAAATAGTTCTTCTAATAATAACCGTTTTTCTATGGTAAAGGAAAGTTGTTAATATTTCGCTAAGATTAAATACTTTCGGTTCTTTGTTGTGTACGGCAAGAAGTATAATACCGAATGTAACTTCAAGAGGAGTGGATTTGTAAAGATTATTCATTACTATCTCACTCATTGCATCTTTTTTCAGTTCAATTACGACTCTTAGTCCGTCTCTATCACTCTCGTCTCTTACTTCAGAAATACCGTCTATTTGTTTCTCTTTTGCTAGTTCTGCTATTTGTTCTATAAGTTTTGCTTTATTTACTTGATATGGAAGCTCATCAAGAACTATTACGTCTTTTTTATTTTTGTTTTCTATATGGTGTTTTGCTCTTATTTTTACTCTTCCACGACCCGTTCTATAGGCTTGAACTATACCGCTTCTACCGAATATCGTTCCACCTGTTGGAAAGTCTGGACCTTGGATAAAATCCATAAGCTCATCAGGAGTTGATTCAGGATTGTCCACAAGGTGTAAAATAGCATCAAGTAACTCTCCTAGATTGTGCGGAGGTATTTTTGTAGCCATACCTACGGCGATACCTTCACTACCGTTTAAAAGCAACGTAGGAACTCTTGTAGGTAGTACGGACGGCTCTTTCATAGTGTCATCATAGTTTGATACAAAGTTTACGGTATCTTTATCTAAATCTCTTAAAATATCTTCAGATATTTTAGACATTCTAGCTTCCGTATATCTCATAGCAGCGGCATTATCACCGTCTATACTTCCGAAGTTTCCTTGTCCATCCACAAGAGGAGCTCTCATTGAGAAGCTTTGTGCCATTCTAACCAAAGCATCATAAACGGATGTATCACCGTGTGGGTGGTACTTACCGATAACATCTCCGACGATTCTCGCAGATTTTTTGTATGCAGCTTTTGAAGTCAGATTTAGTTCGTGCATAGCATAAAGAATTCTTCTATGAACAGGTTTTAGACCGTCCTTTGCATCAGGCAAAGCACGACCTATAATAACGCTCATAGAGTAATCTAAATAGGAAGTTTTTATAGAGTCTTCTATATTTACGTCAACAATATCTTGGGAGTCAAAAAGATTTTCCATATATATTTAACCTCTAGCAATAAATTTGTTAAGATTTTATCCAAAAAGAACTTAAAAGTAAGGGGCAAATTGTTTATTTTTAGGTGTGATATGGGTATTTATTAAAAAAATTAGTCAGGAAAAAAATGATTAATTTGAAGGAAAAGAAAAAAGAGGTCAGTGTATCCGACCTCCTTATGGAATGTAATTATTTATTGTGCTCTTTTTTATAAGCCATAATCATTTGGAAAGCTTCATCTTTAAGTTTTAACTTCTCTTTTTTAAGAGTTTCTAACTCGAAGTGCTCCATATGCTCTCTACCTGCTTCTACAGCGTCTATTTTGTCGTCTAATTCATTGTGTTTTTCAAATATTTTAACGAAGTGTGCATTTGCAGTTTTTAGTTCAGTTATGATATCTCTGTATTCGTGAAACATGTTGTAACCCTTTTTTGTGTATTTGACAGAATTTTACCACAAAATTTCTTAAGATTTGTTTGTGTACAATAGTCAAAAATTAAGGAATGCTTATGAAATTTTATATCATATTTATTACAACTTTTTATTTACTGTTTTTTTCGGCATGTGCTACAAAGAGAATTGTGCCTGAAAATATCGATGATTTGACACAAATAGAACAAAAACCTTATCTTTACGGAAATATGAATATCTTTATTTCAAAAAGCGAACAAAACAAGTTTTATAAGGATTATATAAATCAATACTTTAAGCCTTGGAATATCGATAAAATCTCATATTCATTTGATGTTGCCACATGGGCTTTTGAATATAAAGACAAAAAAGTATATGCCGAAAATCACAAGCTTATCGATAAAAAAAGTTTTCAAGATTTAATAAGTAATTCTAATTTTGAACAATATAATAATTTAGCAAAAAAAGGGATTACTATAAGAAATACCTATTTACGAGCTTTACCTACCGACGGTGTAATATTTTATAATCCAAATCGTGCAGGAGAGGGGTTCCCCTTTGATTATAATCAAAACTCATCTATAAAAATAAATACTCCTTTGTTTGTATCACATTTTTCGCAAGATAGGCTTTGGGCTTTTGTAGAATCAAGTGTTGCTTTGGGATGGATTAAAATTCAAGATATTGCATTTGTTGATGAACAATTTATACAAGAGTTTCAAACAGAAGATTATTATATAAATATCAAAGACAAAAACGGTATTTACACCAAAGGTTTCATACAAGATAGTATCGAATTAGGGACTATATTACCTAGAGACGATAAAGGTTTTTTGATAGCCACTAAAGATTATTCACACAATGCAATGATTTCTTATATTGATGATAACCATAATTTAAAGAAAATGCCTATTGATTTTAATGCCCAAAACTTAGAATTGATTAGCAGTGAATTAATAGGTCAAAAGTATGGCTGGGGAGGCTTGTATGGTCATAGGGACTGCTCTGCTATGACAAAAGATTTTTATGCACCTTTTGGGATATTCTTGCAAAGAAATTCAGGTGATCAAAAAAATGACGGCAAATATATGGATATAAAAAAGATGGATAGAAAATCCAAAAAACAATATATACTTGAAAACGGTGTGCCTTGGATGACTTTGGTGTATATGAAAGGACATATAATGATTTACATAGGTTCAAAAAACGGTGAGCCTTTGGTGTTTCATAACGTATGGGGTGTGAGAACTGTGCAAGATGACGGGAGTGTAGGGAGATTTGTAGTCGGTCAAGCTGTCGTAACTACTCTTGAGATGGGAAAAGATTTACCGAATGTCGTAGAGGATAGTTTGCTTATAGATAGAGTGGAAGGGATAACACTTATTGCGGTGCAGTAAGTGTTATTAATCGTTTTACGTTCTGTAGTCTGCGTTAATCTTGACATTTTCGTACGTCCACAAGTGAGATTCACTCACTCTTGAAATGTCTGTATATTAAGTTCTGTAGTCTGCATTTATTTTGACGTACTCATACCCTAAGTCGCAGCCGTAAGCGGTGAATTTACCGTTACCTAGACCTATATCACATTTGATTTTGAAAGTTTGATTTTTTAGAACTTCACCGGCTCTTATCTCGCACTCTTTATCAAATACTATTTTGCCTTTGTCATATACCACTACATCGTTGTACGATATTGTCAGTGTCTTTGGGTCACATTCTATTCTACTTGCACCTATGGTGGATGCTATTCTTCCATAGTTTGGATCTTCTCCGAAAAGTGCCGTTTTGACCAAAAGAGAGTTTGACAATGCTTTCGCAGCTATTTCAGCGTCACGGTCACTAACGGCACCGAATACTTCAAATGCTACAGATTTTTTTGCACCTTCGCCGTCGCTTACTATAGCTATCGCCATATCGTGCATTACAAGTCTTAAAGCTTCACTAAAAGCCTCTTTGTCGTAAGCTCCTGATTTACCGTTTGCCATAAGCAGTACGGTATCGTTTGTAGATGTGTCGCCGTCCACACTAATAGCGTTGAAAGTGGTATCCGTATGTCTTAACAAAAGCTCTTTCATATCTGCTCTTGGAACATTTGCATCAGTCGTAATAAAACAAAGCATTGTTGCAAGGTTTGGATTTATCATACCTGCACCTTTTGCAACTGAACCGATTTTGAATTTACTACCGTCTTTTAGTATTACTTCGTACATTGTAGCTTTTGGATAAGCATCGGTCGTCATTATTGCCAAAGATAGGTTTTCACCGCTTTTTGCACTTAAATCAAAAGATTTAGCAGCATTGATGATTTTGTCCATCGGAAGACGGTTCCCTATAACGCCCGTTGAGCTCATAATAGGGTTTATTAAATCAAATTTTTTACCGAGTTCGGCAAAAATAGCGTTTATATCTTCTATTCCTTCTTCACCGGTCAAAGCATTTGCATTTTTTGCATTGATTAAAAGAAAATTTGTTTTGAAATTTTTCGGGTATCTTTGGAAATGTACAAGAGGTGCCGCTTGAAATTTGTTAAGCGTAAATACCGCCTCACATTCGCAAGGCGTATCACTGTAAATAAATCCAACGTCGAATTTACCGTTTGGTTTTAGTCCTGCACTTACACCGTTACAGTAAAAACCGTCGATTTGGTCTATATATCCTTTAATTGGTAAAATCGTAAACATTTATTCTAACTCCTTAGGTTTTTCATGTCTGCTTAAAAGTCTTTTTGCTTTTGCTATATTTGATTGATTACCGACTACTAGTAGTTTTGCCCCGGCGTTTATTTTTGCCGTTCCCATAGGCATTTCTATAAAATGTCCGTTTGTTTCGGTGATCCCTATAACGCTAACTTTGATATTATCTCTTAAATGAGCCTCTTTTATCTCTCTGCCTATCATCCAGCTAGTATCTCTTATTTCTATCTCTTCCATATCTATAGGAGTATCTTTTTTGTACAAAAACTCTTCAAGAACGTTTTCCATATCAGGTCTTATGGCCATAGCACTCATGCGTTTTGCCATAAGTGCAGGAGGTGCCACAACCTTATCCGCTCCTAGTTTTTTAAGCTTTTCTATATCATTGTTTGTTTCGGCGTTACATATAATCAAATAAGGTTTTCTGCCTAATTCTTTTTCAAACAATCTTATAGAAGCTATTATCGTAATATTATTCGACATATTTTTCGATAAAGATATAACGCCCTTTGCCGAAGATAAGTGAGATTTCAAAAATGCTTTTTCAATATAAGGTTCTTCTTGTATAAAGTACGGGTATTTATTTTCTTTTGCAATTTCTTCTATGTTTGGATCAGGATCAACAACCACAAACGGTATGTGGTTTGCACGGAACTGTTTTGCAAGTTGTGCCGTGTATTCATTGTGATAAAATACCACGAAATGGTTTCTAAGTCTTGCGATTTTGTATAACATACTTCTTTCCTTTAGTAATCTAAAAAGTGTTCCTTCTGCAATAATCCTAAGCAAAACCCCCACCGAAAATGTTAATACGGCAAATCCTACTATAATAAGAGTTACCGTAAATATGATTCCTGCGTTTGAAAAATTACCCTCGTTTAATGCACCGAATCCGGTAGTGGAAAATGTATAAGCTGATTGAAAAATAGCATGCATTATGCTATAATCTTCTATATATACATATCCAAGCGTACCTATAATCATAGTTATTTGTATAATAACTAAAGGAAGCCTAAATGGTTTGAGTTGTTCATATATTTGTGGGTTTAAGTTGTACTCAGGTTTTCTGCTGGAACTATCCCAACCTAGAAAGTTACCTAACTTTTTAAAGGAGTTACTCGATTTGTTAGTAGAGTTACTCATAATAGAAGCACTCCTGTGCTACTATTATGATTGTTTTTTAAGAGTTCTTAGCTCTTTTGCAGATATTTTAATTCTTGCAGTCGTACCGTCTTCAAGAGTTAATTTGATAGTTCTAAGATTTGGTAAAAATCTTCTTTTTGTTTTGTTGTTAGCGTGGCTAACATTGTTTCCTACCATTGGCCCTTTGCCAGATATTTGACATTTTCTTGACATAATATACCCTTATTGAATTGTAATTTAGGCGTAATTATACCTAAATTAACTTAAAGTATGATAAGATTCTACGATTGATTAATGATGAATTTGAAATTTCGAGTTTTTAATTATAAATTTTCGGTTGATTGGTTATTGGTGCATTGGTTATTAGCATAAATGCTTAGTTCCTCAGTCGCTCAATTTCTCGGTCGCTATATTAAAGGACTTTAATGCTTGTAGCACCATCTATACTAAGTGCAGATTTTGGAAAATTAAATGATGAAATAACGGCAATTTGCGATGCAGGTTGTGATTTGATACATGTTGATGTTATGGACGGTCATTTTGTACCGAATATGACAATAGGACCTGTGGTGGTAAGTGCAGTTGCAAAAGTGGCTACAAAGCCTCTTGATATACATTTAATGGTAGAAAATAATACTTTTTTCGTAGATTTGTTTGCACCTTTGAATCCGAGATATATCTCTTTTCATATAGAAGAGGAGAAACATCCCCATAGATTGATACAAAAAATAAGAAGTTTAGGGATAAAACCGGCGATAACGCTAAATCCTCATACTCCCGTAGAAACCATAGAACATATACTAGAAGATTTGGATATGGTTTTGCTTATGAGCGTAAATCCAGGTTTTGGCGGACAAAAGTTTATACCGTCAGTGCTTGAAAAATCAAAAAGATTAAAAAATTTGATAGAAAAAAGAAATAAAAACTGTCTTATAGAAGTTGACGGCGGTGTAAGCGACAAAAATATTTATGAGCTTCGTGATGCCGGTGTTGACGTAGTGGTAGCCGGTAGCTATGTATTTGGAAGCGGTGATTATAAAAAAGCTATTGAGTCTTTGAAAATATGAAAGCAAAAATCTGCGGACTGACAAATCTTGAAGATGCCCTAATAGCGTGTGAAGCAGGAGCTGATGCTTTGGGGTTTGTTTTTTATGAAAAATCTCCACGTGCCGTCACAAAAGAACAAGTAAGAGAAATTGTCAAGTCACTTCCTCCGTTTGTAAAAAGGGTAGGGCTTTTTGTAAATGTGAAGCCAAGTTTTGTGAATGAAGTGTGTGATTATTGTGGGCTTGATTTGGCACAAATACACTTTGAAGCAAGTGATGAATTTTTTGAGTCCCTTAAAACTCCTTATATAAGAGTGGTTAGAGCTACTTGTAAAGAAGATATTCAAAAATATGCAAATGAGTATATTTTGGTGGATGCTTTTGTGGAAAGTTACGGCGGAGAGGGCAAAAGGGTGGCTTTGGAGTGGTTTGAGGGTGTTGATTGTTCGAAGATTATCCTTGCCGGTGGTTTGACCCATGAGAATTTAGTCGAAATTAGACCGTATGGATTTTACGGTGTAGATGTAAGTAGTGGCGTAGAGGCAAGTAAGGGCAAAAAAGATAAGGCAAAAGTAGAGGCGTTTGTAAAAAATAGTAAGAATGAGTAACTAGTGTATTGGTAATTGGTATATTGGGAAGAAAATATTTCCTACTAATACACTAAATTAACTAATATACCGATAACTCATAACCAATTGACTAGGATAAATTTTGAAACACAAGAAAAATGATTTATTAAATATAGTAGAAAAATTAAGAAAACAAGATATTCCAAAAGATGAGTTTTATGATGTACTAAGTAAAATTGATACGTTTTTTGAAAATCCTGAGCTTGAGTTTCAGCTTTTGGTATCCAACGGCTTACCTTTGGAGATAATTGACGAAAACGTGAGGCTAAAAACTAGGACTACGCCTATAAAAGAGCAAAAGTTTTGTATCATAGATATAGAAACGAACGGCTCAAAGGTACAAAACGGACAAATCATAGAAATAGCCGCTATCAAGATAAAAAACGGCGAGATTATCGATAATTATGAGTCGCTTGTATATGCAAAAGAGATCCCAGAATATATCCAAGAGGTAACCAATATAACTCCAAATATGTTAAAAGGTGCACCCACACTCAAAGATGTGTTGTTGGAGTTTAGAATATTCCTAGAAGATACCGTATTTGTGGCTCATGATATAAAGTTTGATTACAATTTTATCTCTGCTTCTATGGAGCTTTATAACTACGGCAAACTTGAAAATAGAAAACTGTGTACCATAGACCTAGCAAAACGAACTATTAAAAGTGAAAAATACGGTTTGGTATCCTTAAAAGAGCTTCTCGGTATCGATATAGCAACCCATCATAGGGCTTATAGTGACGCTTTGAGTACGAAATTGGTTTTTGACGAGTGTTTGAAAAATCTGCCTTCTCATGTGGTTACCGTTGAGGATTTGATAGGGTTTTCTAAGTCGTAAGTTTTCATCCAAAGGTTCAAACTATGAAATTAATAAATCAAATTTTTTACTATTTCGTGTTGTTTGTTCCTATTTTGTTTTGGCTGGCATATAGACGTGGATATAGAGAGCATATCGATAAGATAGGTGATGTTATTATGAAAAAAATCGAACTTGATAGCCACACCTATACTATAAGTAAGTTTTTTTACGTAATGTTATATGTAGCATTTGTTTTTTACGTAACTGCCGGGGCTATAGGGGCTTTTTTGAGATTTTTATAGGCTTTCAATCTATGTATAGTTTTGAGGACAAGTCCTATATAATAAAAGTTTTACAAGCAGGATTTGAAATAGCCCTTTAGTAACTCTTTTATCTTTTATTAGAGTAAGTGATTTGATGAAGCCAAATATAACTTTTGCTAAAAATCTTTACAAAACACAATCAAATCCAAGACAAGTTATCAAGAGTCTTTATCTAAAATATTTAGGTATGCATATATTGTATGTATGGATTATTTTAAATTTTTACTTTGTTATATTTCAAGAGTTTGTGATTCTTGACGGTGCAAAAAATATTGTGTTGTTTCACTTTTAGATTAAGTTTGCGTCAATCATTGTTAAATGATTGACGTTTGTTTTTAGATATACTCGTTTTTAAACTTCACATATCTTGCAGCGTGAGCTAGTAGTCCTTCTACCTCTTCATCGCTTAGTTCTCTTACTACTTTTGCAGGGCTTCCCATTATTAGGGATTTGGGTGGGAATTTTTTGCCTTGAGTTACAAGTGAGTGAGCACCTACGATAGAGCCTTTGCCTATTACTACACCGTCAAGTATAGTAGCACTCATACCTATAAGGCAGCCGTCTTCTATGGTACAGCCATGAAGCATTACCTTGTGTCCTATTGTTACGTCATTACCAATGATAGTAGGGTGACCATCGCTCATATCTTCTTTTTTGTAGTGTGTTACATGTACCATAGATAGGTCTTGTATGGACGTTCTATCGCCTATTTCAATCCTATGTACGTCGCCTCTTATGACGGTACCAAACCAAATAGAGCTATCTTTTCCTATGGTTACATTTCCTATTACGTCTGCACTCGGTGCAATCCAAGAGTTTTCGCCTATTTGTGGGTACCAATTTTTAAATTTAAGTATCAAAGTCTTCTCCGCTATTTTTGCGTATTATAGCAAATATCGGCATCGGTGAGCTAAAATATTATTTCAGATTGAATGCTATTTGGAAATTTATCACCATAGGAAACACATTTAACTCTTTTGGTATAGATACGGGAAAACTTTTTGCCAAAGCATCTTCTATTGATGATGTAAAGACATTGTGTCCCGATATATTTATATCTGATATTGTTCCGTTTGATAATAACTTGAAATTAACATCTACCATACCTTCTATGCCTCTTGAAATAGCACGTTTTGGATATACTTTGTTTTTATTTATGTTTATCTTGATGCCTTTTAAAAACTCTTCTTTTATGGCATTTGTGTCTATTTGCGTAGCTACAGCTATTTGTTGTTCTATTACCGGAACTACTTGTTTTACCTCTTCTATTGCGGTAGGGGTAGGCTCTGCTTGAGTTTGTTTTGTAGCTACCGGTTCTATCTGTTTTGGTTTTTGTGCTATAGGTTTTTCGACAACTTTTTCTATCGGTTTTTCAACCACTTTTTGCTCTACCACAGGTTGTGGTTTTTGAGATATTATGGTAAAAGAGATTTTTTGAGGTGCTTGAGATATGTTTTTTGCAAAAGTTTCTTGGTTTTTAAATATCAAAAAGATACCGAAAAACAGTGTTGAAAACAGAAAAAACGTTATAAAAAACGAATTGAAATATCTACTTGTTATCATTTGTAATAATCCCCAAATTTTCAAAAGATTGTAGTTTGACAATATCTAGCACATAAACAAACTGTTCAAAAGGGACGCTTTTGTCGCAGTTTATAAATACGTTTGTTGTTTTATCATAGTTTGAAAGCTTGTCTCTGACTTCATCTAGGCTGACTTTTTCTTTGCCGAAAAATATTTGATTGTCTTTATTTATGGTTATAATAAGCTCTTCTTTAGGGTCAAATTTTGATGATGCGTTTGAGTCCGGAAGTTCTACTGGTATGATGCCTTGAGATACGAAAGTTGCAGTTGTGAGAACTATCACAAGCAATACAAGCATTATATCTATAAAAGGTACGACATTTATAGAGTCGAATTTTTTAATTTTTACCATTGTTTGCAATTTCCCATTTTGTAACTATAACTTCTATTTTTCTTGAAAGATGATTGTAAAAAAACATAGAGGGTATGGCAACTATAAGCCCCATTGCAGTTGCTTTGAGGGCAAGTGCAAGTGATGTCATAATATTTTTTACGTCTAAATTACCGCTTTGTCCCATGATATAAAATGTGATAATAATACCTATAACGGTACCCAAAAGCCCTATATAAGGTGCATTTGAAGCAAATGACGATATTACGTTTATATTGTTTGTAAGTTCTATTTCAAGTTCCTCTTTTGATTGATAGTTTTGGAGTTTGATTTTTCTATAAAACATAAGTCTTTCTATCCAAAGCCAGACCGAAATAAAGCTCATAAGTCCAAGTATTCCTATAATAGCATAGTCCGTAATTTGGTGTAAAAGTTCAATATTCATTTATTACCCTAAAAATTTTATTTAATTTTAACGTTTCTGTGTTAATTATGTGTTAATTTAAAGTTTGAGAAGTTCAAAAAATACCAAAAAACCTACCAAAACAAGTATAGAAGAGGCAAAAAACTCTATTTTTGTTTTGTGGTTGGATAGTTCTTGTAAGATATGGGAACTTATTTGATATACAAATAGATAAAAAAACAAAAAAGGTATAGCAATTACTCCAAAACCAAAGGAGATACCGTAAAATAAAGAATATGCAAACGATGAAGATGAGGCACTGATGGTGACCAAAGAGAGTAGAGGGACGCAAAAAACTAAATGAACTAAAAAAGCCTATTAGAAAATAGCTACTTTTATCAAAAGAGGAGTTAGTGCATGATGTTTTGCAAGAAGTTTTATTTTGTATGGACTTGACCAATAAAACAATACTGAGCAATACGATAATAACCCCCATAAGTTTATTTATTTGGATAGATTGAATATGGTTTTTGATAAAAGCAGAGCCAAAAAAGCAAGGCTTGATATAAGTGTATAAGCTAAGACTTTTGCACCGAAAAATCGATATAGTATCGTCAAAGCTTGTGGATTGTTGTCACTTTTGTTTAATAATATAGGGGCTAATATAGGCATACAGCTAATAGCACACGCAGTTGCTCCAAGCTGTAAACCAAGAAAAAAGTAGCTATAAAAATCATAAGCTTTGTTCGTATTTATATGAATCTACACCCATTATAGCTGCACCGTAAGATGTGGTAATTTGCGGATATTGAGGGATAAAAATAGCATGACCTAGTTCGTTTTCTATGGCACTTACAAGTCCACCATTCATAGCCGGACCACCGTCAAAATAAATACCTTCTTTTACTCCAACTCTTTTTACTAGTTTGACTATTCTTTTTGCTATGGAATAGTGAACACCGCAAACTATATCTTCTACCGAGTGGTTGTTACCCAAAAGTCCTATTATTTCAGACTCTGCAAAAACCGCACAAGTGCTACTAACCGATAGTGGAGTACCTGTTGATTTGAAATGATAATCACCCAATTCATCTACTCCTATTTCAAGCTTTAGTGCTACCACATCTAAAAACTTCCCCGTACCTGCTGCACATCTATCATTCATAGCAAAATTGACTACGTTTCCTTCGTTGTCTAGGGATATGGCTTTGCTATCTTGACCGCCTATGTTTATCCCGGATTATGCAATAGCCAAACCTTAACCTAAACCAAACTCCCA
>DYJR01000084.1 GCA_020723015.1 Arcobacter nitrofigilis | reverse complement strand
AGATGTAAAAAAACTTGAAACTATAAATTCGTTAGCTAATCAGCATGCAACATATTACTTTAAAGTTTTTAATGAAATAGTTTCAGATACCAAAAATATAAAAATTATTGACAATGATATACAAAGAACAGAACAAAAAAACTTTTATATTGTAATAGATGAAATTAACAGAGGTAATATTTCTAAAATATTTGGAGAACTTATCACACTTATTGAAGAAGATAAAAGAGATAATTACGAAGTAACACTTCCATATTCAAAAGAAAAGTTTAGAATTCCATCAAATCTTTACATCATAGCTACAATGAACTCTACAGATAAATCAATAGCCACTATTGATATAGCACTAAGAAGAAGATTTACATTTTTAAAGATGTTACCAAATATTGAATTAGTTCCAGAAAATGCCAAAGAGTTGTTTAAAAACCTTAATAAATTTATAGCCAATACTTTGGGAGAAGATTATAAATTAGGACATAGCTATTTTATGCAAGGATTGGATTTGGAGTTTGTAAAGAAATATAAAATTCAACCATTACTTGAGGAGTATTTTTACGGTGACGAAGTAAATTATAAAAAAGCTATAGATATTTTAGGTATAGTAAATGAGGACACTAATAATGAATAAAACAATACAACTAGCAAACGGAAACGGTGGGAAAGAGAATAACTAACTTATTCAAGAGGTGTTTTTCAAATCATTTGCCAATGATATTTTGGCAAAGAGTGAAGATGGGGCGGTGCTTGAAGACGGTATAGTTTTTTCAACGGATAGCTTTACGGTAAGTCCGCTGTTTTTTGCAGGTGGAGATATAGGAAAGCTTAGTATTTGCGGTACTTGCAACGACCTTGCTATGATGGGGGCGAAGCCAAAGTATTTGAGTGTAGGGTTTATTATAGAAGAGGGACTTGATGTAGCTATTTTAGAAACTATCACGGAATCTATGAAAAAAGAGCTTGAGATTAACGGTGCTGTTATAGTAAGCGGAGATACCAAAGTAGTCCCAAAAGGCTCGGTAGATAAGCTTTTTATCAACACTTCAGGTATAGGCAAAATTGAGTGTGAGGGGATAAGCTGTCAAAATATAGATGAGGGTGATATTATTCTAGTAAGTTGTGATATAGCTAGACACGGGGCTTGTATATTTGTAGCCCGTGAGGGGATAGAACTAAGTTCAGATATAAAAAGCGACTGTGCTTCTTTGTATCCGCTAATCAAGGCTTTGATAGATGGCGGAATAAAGCCAAAAGCCCTAAGAGATGCCACAAGAGGGGGCGTTGCAGCGGTACTTAACGAATGGGCAAACTCTAGTGATATATGTATAGAAGTGGAAGAAAACGCTATCCCTATTAGCGATGAGGTAAAAGGGATTTGCGAAATTTTGGGGTTTGATCCGATGATATTGGCAAATGAGGGTACTTTTGTATTGGCTGTAAGTCCTAACGATGCCCAAAAAGCCTTGGAATTGTTAAGAAAATTTGAAATATGTACAAATGCCGCAATCATAGGAAAAGCAACTAATGCCATGAAAAAAAAGGTAATCTTAAATTCAAATTACGGCACTAAAAAACCACTTGATATGCCAAGCGGGGAGATACTTCCTAGAATTTGCTAAAATAAAATTTTAGCAAATTAGGTAAAAAGTAAAAAGTAAAATCTAAAAGGTAATAGTATGCACGAATACAGCATAGTTCAATCACTTCTTGAAAGTTGTGAAAATCACGCAAAGGAAAATGATGCTTCAAAAGTGACGAAAGTCGTGGTAAAAATAGGGGTACTTAGCGGTGTCGAGCCTGATTTACTCAAAAGTGCTTTTGATACTTTCAAAGAAGCCACTATCTGTGAAAATGCCGATTTTATTATCAATTCCCAACCGGTAGTGATAGAGTGCGGGGAGTGTGGTCATCAAACTACGCTAGATGAGATGGAGTTCAAATGCCAAAAATGCGGTAGTTTGAAAGTTTCTACTATAGACGGCGAGGATATGTATCTTATGAGCCTTGAGCTAGAGTAAGCCGTCACTTTCTTGTAGCTTACTTCTCATAGTCGCTCTTACATTATCCATCCCGTTATAAAACTCTTTCATCAAAACAGAAAACAAAAAAGCACCCTTTGCACTTACTTCATTTTGATCAAACGCCCCGTAAAATTTCAAAAGCAACTCTTCAAAATACAGCTGTTCATGAGGTTTTCTAAGACCAAAAAGCTCCACCATCATACGATATTGTTTGATAGCTCTTTTTGGAAATGTTGTTTGGTGGGTTATAGGAAGTTTCCCTTTGGTTATCATATCTTCATAAACACTCAAAGAAAAGGTATTTGCATAAAGTTTATCCCCCACAAAACTAAATGCACCGCTTCCAATTCCGATATATTCAGCCCTTTCTATAACATACTCATCTATTATATCTTTGCTTTGGAGTGACCACGCCCAAGATGACCTTTGGGTATATTCGGTTTTCATTTTTTCTAATATTAGCTTATAGAGTTTGGCTTCTTTTTCATTTGAAGTTTCTCCCCATTGTTTGGTAAGTGTTTTTTTGAGTGCAGGTGAGTACATCAAAGGATAAAATGTCACCTGATTTGGTTTAAGCTCCAAAATAGTCTTTATATCGTTACTTAATTCCTCTTCACTTTGGTTTGGGTAGTTGTAGATAATATCTATATTTATAGTCTTGAAAAACCCTAGAGCATTTTTGACTTTTTCGTATTGTTCCTTTGCCGAACCGAACTTTTTGTATCTTTGGATTTGCTTTAGATACTCATCGTTAAATGTTTGGATACCGACTGAAAGCCTATCTATTTTTGTGTGTAGGTCATGGCTTATTAGCGACTCCAAAGCCATAGGGGTACTCTCGCATGAAATCTCTTTTATATCAAAAAGTGACTTTGCATAATCTATGGTTTTTGAAAGCTCTTTTGGTAAAATAGTAGTCGTTCCACCGCCGAAATATATGGAATCAAACTTATACCCAAGGTCATAAACCATTTTCATTTCACATCTTAAAAGTTCAAAATATTTTATAGCGGTAGTTTCGTCAAATAAAAACTTATGAAAAGAACAATATGGACACAAACTAGCACAAAATGGGATATGTATATACAAGAGCCTTTTGTCGGCATCCTTGCACACATCTAGCGTATTGGAAGTTGGGTATAATTTTAGATATGTATCCGTAACTACATTCATTATCTTGGAGGCAATAGTAGTTTGAACATTCCATTTGATTTGGGATATATTTTTGTAATTAATCATAAGCTTATTTTATCATATTGAAACTATATCTATTTTAAAAAACGTTACAAAATCGTATAAATTCGGTTGCAAAAACCCTATTATTTAGAAATTTAATTTTTATAAGTGTATAATTTTATATATAATGATACGGAGTTGCTATGATTAAAGATAAGTTTACCAAAGCAGGGTTTATTCTCGCTGCCGCAGGGAGTGCAGTGGGCTTAGGTAATGTATGGAAGTTCCCGTATATTACGGGTGACAACGGTGGAGGAGTGTTTGTACTTGTTTATCTTTTGACTATTGTTCTTGTAGGTATTAGCGTATTTATAACCGAGTCTTATATGGGCTACAAAACAGGTCAAAATAGTGTAAGTGCCTTTGAAACCCTAGCAGTCAACAATAAAAAAGGTTGGAAAATAGCGGGATTTACATTTGTGACCGCACTAGCTATTTTGTCATTTTACGTGATAGTTATAGGGTGGATTTTGCAGTATATCGTCATCTCTTTGACTAGTTTACCGTCTAGCGTAGCAGAGGCTGAACAAGTTTTTATGACCCTTCTTACAAAAGATTTATCGTCTCAGGTTTTTTATTTTCTTGTATCATTTGCTATTATAGCCTATACGGTATCTAGGGGTGTCAAAGAGGGTATCGAGAAAATGAATAAAGTTTTGATGCCCACACTTATTTTGATTTTGCTAGGTATGCTATTTTATTCTATGAGTTTTGATAGTTTTAGCAAAGCGTTTAGCTTTTTGTTTTATCCTAATTTTGAGAAGTTCCATGCCGAATCTATTTTGGTAGCGGTAGGTCACGCATTTTTCACGTTATCTATCGGTATGGCTGTTATATTGACGTATTCATCAAGTATGGATAGTGATACGAATATTGTCAAATCATCTGTTATAGTTGCGGTTTTGGATACGGTTATAGCACTTATGGCGGGGTTAGTGATTTTTACGATTTTATTCAACGCAGGGTTTGAAAGCTCACAAGGGGCAGGGCTAGTATTTATCACCTTACCGGCACTTTTTTATGAGTTTGGAGCAGTCGGAAATATCCTTGCCGTATCCTTTTTTATAGCTCTTGCTTTTGCCGGTATTACTTCTGCTATTTCCATACTAGAACCGGGTGTTAGATACGTGGAAGAGACTACAACTATTTCAAGGGTAAAAGCTACTTATATCATCACAGCTATACTAATAGTTGCAGGGCTTATTTCACTTTTATCAAATATAGAGGGGTATAGCGAAGCTTTGAAATTCGGTTCAAAATCACTTTTTGATTGGTTTGATTATATCTCTTCGGCTATTTTATTACCTGTAGGCGGAATAATAACGGCAATCTTCGTAGGGTTTTTCGCAGACCAAAATATCTTAAAACAGACTATGTGTAAGTTTATATCTGAAAAGGTTTACGGTGTATGGTTATTTTCAATAAGATTTATAGTTCCTTTTGGAGTAGGGCTTGTGATGATAGAAAAATTGGGGCTTATTAAGTTTTAGATGAAAAAAGAGACAAGGTGTAAACCCCATCTCTTTCAGTGTAAATCAATTATGAATGTCAATAGTTAGCAAATAACCACAGATTTTATTTCAGTGAATTCTTCTATAGCAAATTGTGGACCTTCCTTGCCTATACCGCTTAGCTTGACTCCACCGTAAGGCTGTACGTCAAATCTGAGAGTAGGTATATTGTTTATCACCACTCCACCGCAATTTGCTTCATCTATAAATCTTGTGCTTAGTTTCAAATTATTTGTAAAAATAGAATATTGCAATCCATAAGGAGAGTTATTGATTTTGCCCATAGCCTCATCATAGCTTTTTACTTTGATAAGGCTCACTATTGGAGCAAAAGCCTCTTCACAAACTATATTCATATCGTCTGTTACTTCACTCATAATAGTCGGATAAAAAAGATTACCCTCTATTTTATTACCCGTTAGTGCCACAGCACCTTCACTGATAGCTGATTCTACCCAGCTTTTTGCTCTTGTTAGTGCTTCTTCATTTATCAAAGGTCCGATAAAAGTGTCACTCTCATAAGGGTCACCGATACGTAGTTCTTTTGTTTTTTCTACCAAAAGTTTTGCAAACTCATCATAAACTTCATCTTGTACGTATATCCTTTGAAGACTTATACAAACTTGACCGCTATTATAAAACGCACCGTAAGCACATCTTGATGCAGCAAGTTCCAAATCGGCACTTTTTTCTATAAAAGTAGCTGCATTTCCGCCAAGTTCTAGACTTACTTTTTTTATTCCTGCATTTTTTGTGATGATTTTACCTACAGGTACGCTTCCCGTAAAGCTAAGAACTCTTGGAATATCACTACTTACTAGCGTACTTCCAACTTCCACATCACCATATACAAGGCTTAGAGCATCTTTGATAGCATAAGGGGATTCTATGAAAAGCTTACATATTTTATATGCTGTTAGTGGTGCTTCAGGGGTTGGCTTGAGTACTACCGCATTACCGCTTACAAGAGCAGGGGCAATTTTGTGGATGATAAGATTTAGAGGGAAATTAAAGGGTGTGATACAAGCCACTACTCCCACGGGAACTCTTTTATAAAACGCAATAGTTTTTTTACCGCTCGATGCTATATCCGTCGGTATAGTATGACCGCTAACACCTGCTATAACTTGCGTCGATACTTTTATAGTCTCTACCGCACGAGATACCTCTATACGGCTAAAATATATCGGTTTTCCAACTTCATCCGTGATAGTTTTGGCTACATCTTCAAGATTTTCTTCCAACCTTTTTGCAACATCTTCAAGCCATGCTATTCTTTGGGCAAGTGTAGAGTTTTTACACATCAAAGATGCCTTTTGAGCTATTTCAAGAGCTTTTATCGTATCCTCTTTCGTACAGTTTGGATACCTTGAAACCACCTTATTTGAATAAGGGCTTACCCTATCGCTTAGGTTTTCTCGTGATACTTCGGTACTTCCCATAAAAATATTAGCTGTCACGTTTTATCCTTGCTATGAAATTTTTTTCATTGTAACACAAAAAGTTTAAAAGTAAAACTTGTTAAGAAAAGTTTGTATTATAATCCCCCAAGAAAAACAAACAACTTTTTAGAAAGTTTTATTCTCTTAG
>DYJR01000083.1 GCA_020723015.1 Arcobacter nitrofigilis | reverse complement strand
AATCGGTATAATTTTTTAGGTCAAAAAATTGCACTTCAGATTTAAATTTTGGATAGTAACATATTAGTCTTATATCTTGCTTAAATATGGATACAAAGTGTATAATTTCAATATTATACAGTTCATATTTATAGATAAAATTCATATTATTAATAAAAAACATAAGCTAATTTTAAAGTAAATTGGATATAAATACAAAAATGATTTTAAGGTAGATGACTTATGAGAATATTGTCAATTGGACTAACACAGAAAATGATAAACGACCTGAGCAGAAGAAGTGACTATATCATAGATGAGTGCCTTGACTTAGAGGACTCTTACAACTACATGATATCAAGAGATTATGATATGTTTCTTATCCAATACGACGAGCACCTTGATTTTGACGAGTACGAAAGATATGTTTCAAAAATGTCAAAAAAACTTCGTATCCCTTTTGTAATTCTTTCTAAAGACAAATCAAAAGAGACTGAAATAAGATTTCTAAAATGCGGTGCCGATGATTTTATCAAAAAACCTTTTGATATAGATATAATTTTGCTAAGATTAAAAACTAGATTAAAACAACCTATCGATGATACCATAAGCATAGGTGCTTTTACGATAGATAAATTTTCACAAAAAGTAAAATACGGAAATAAAGAACTTGATATTAAAGGGAAGCCTTTTAGTATTTTATCATATCTTGCGCTTAACCAAAACAGGGTTATATCAAAAGATACTATCCTAAACGCAATATGGGAAGAACCTGAATACGTTTCTCCTAATGTAGTTGAAGTGTCTATAAATAATATAAGAGATAAACTCGACAAAAAAGTAGGAAAGAACTTTATTGAAACTATTAGAAGAAGGGGTTATAAGTTTTGCTATACTCACCACGATATAGCGTAACAAACTTATTCGAATAATATTTGTACTTTCATTAAGTACAAATATTAATTTTTTATACTTACGACCTTGTTCTTGCCGCTTGTTTTTGCTTGATACATCGCTTTATCCGCTCTTGTCATAAGAGATTGGATATTATCTTCCGTAGGATGAAATTCAGCAACACCGAAGCTACAACTTACACTTCCTATATCATCAAATACTAGAGAGTAAATCTCTTTTCTAATTTTCTCTGCTGCTTCTACACCATGCTCCAGAGATGTCATAGGCATAATAATGACAAACTCTTCACCACCCCATCTACAAATTAAGTCTGTTGCTCGAATAGTTTTTTTGGCTATGGTAGCAATCTCTTTTAGTATCATATCTCCGCTTAAATGGCCGAAAGTATCATTAATAGATTTGAAATTATCTACGTCGAATAAAACTATAGAAAATGTTTGAGTTTCATATCTTACCACTCTACTTATCTCATCTTTTAAAGTAGCTTCAAACTTTGTCCTATTATACAAAGACGTAAGTTTATCTACGGAAGCTAATTGTTCAAGTTTAGAAGCTTTGGCTTCGAGAACCTTATTTGCATGTGTAAGTTGTGATTTTTCGTTACGCATAAAATCTACCCATCGAGCATATACTCTAGCAATAAGCTCTTCTTGAGTAATTTGACCTACTATATTACCGTCATGATCTTCAACTATAAGCCTTTTAAAATGTTGCTGTTGAATAAATTCTAATGCACTAGCGATAGATGTAGTATGTTTAACCGTCGTCAAAGGTGATGACATATAGTTACTAATAGGCAGTGCCAAATCTTTATCTTCACCGAATAGTTTTACTACGTCTTTGGTTGTAATTATCCCTACTCCCCTATCTCCTTCAAAAATAACAACACTATCGTAAATACTGTTATCTATAAGTGTTATTACCTCAAAAGCAGGCATATCCGCCTGAGCCTCTTTGATATAAGAACTAATCAAAATATCACTTAACGTTCTTTTTTCAAGCATTATCTTTGGATCAACGCTAGATATAATATCATAATACGATACATAACCGCATAGCCTATCTTCATCATCAACTAAACAAATACAATTACAATTTGAAGTTATCTCATTTACTGCCTCAGGTATAGTAGAACAATAATGTATAGCCATTACCGAATCATATTTTATATCTTTCAGCTTAGTACTAAAATCTATTTTTTGAAGCTTTAGTTTCACTAAATCGTTTGCTTTTAAAACACCGAAATTTCTCTTTTCTTCCGATAATATTATAACATCTCGATGATTTGAGTTATACATCGCTTCAACAGCTTCCTGAATCGTTTTTGACTCATGTATAGTCACTACTTGCTTTGTTGCTATATCAACTAATTTAGGGAAATTCATTTAATATTCTCATTTGTAAAAAATCTTTGACACCATTATAACACATATTAGATTAGTAGCTAATTATTATCGAATTTGTGATACAATAAATAAAAAAATCATAGGATTAAACTTGAAATATTTAAATATTAAGCAATTAACACAACCGTTATCAGGTACTATTTCAATCAGCGGTGCAAAAAATGCAGCATTACCTCTTTTGGCAGCTACAATATTAGGCAAAAATGAGATTAATATATCAAACCTTCCAATGGTTGCTGATATCAAGACATTGTTAAAACTACTTGAAATGCTAGGTGCAAAATATACCATGTCAAACAATAGCGTTGCCATAGAACCGCTAGGAATATCAAAAACTACGGCTACATATGATATTGTAAAAACAATGAGAGCTTCTATACTTGTTCTTGGTCCTCTTTTGGCAAGATTCGGACATTGTGAAGTATCACTACCAGGTGGATGTGCGATAGGTCAAAGACCTGTTGATTTACACCTAAAAGCACTGGAGCAAATGGGTGCTATCATAGAGATACGTGCCGGATATATCCATGCAAAAACAAACGGTCCTTTAAAAGGAGCAAAGATAGTATTCGACAAAGTTACAGTGACCGGAACAGAGAACATCGTTATGGTAGCAGCACTAGCAGACGGCGAAACTACTATCATCAATGCGGCAAAAGAACCTGAAGTTGTACAACTTTGTGAAGTATTGAGTGCAAGCGGCATCAAAATCAAAGGTATCGGTACGGACAAACTAAAAATCACAGGTACTAATAGAGAGCTTATAAAAATAGAAGATTTTGAAATCATACCTGATAGGATAGAAGCAGGTACTTATCTATGTGCCGGTGCTATTACAAATTCTAAAATAACAATCAAAAAAGTAATGCCAAAACACTTAGAAGCTATTTTATACAAACTTGAAGAGATGGGATTCGGCATAGAAAAAACAAAATCAACGGTAACTATACTGCCGGCAAAAAAAGTAAAACCGGTCAACATAATTACTACCGAATATCCCGGTTTTCCAACGGATATGCAAGCCCAGTTTATGGCTCTTGCTTTAACGGCAGAAGGGACTTCTATTATAGATGAAAGACTATTTGAAAACCGTTTTATGCATGTTAGCGAACTTCTTAGAATGGGAGCCGATATTCATCTAAACGGTAGTATTGCAACTATAAACGGCGGTAAAGAACTTTACGGTGCCGATGTTATGGCTACAGACTTAAGAGCTAGTTCAGCACTTGTGTTGGCAGGACTTATTGCAAACGGTGAGACAAACGTACATAGGATATATCATCTTGATAGAGGATATGAAGACTTAGAGGGTAAATTAAACGCTCTAGGAGCAAATATATCAAGACGTGATGAGAGTATGTAATGAAGCAATTTACGCAAGATTTAAATACACTATACGGCTTTCTTGATATACAAAAAGAAAATCAAAGTAAGTTGTATGAATATTTAGAAAACAAACAATACGGTAAACTTGAAATTATTGACCAATTTATTGAATTTTTGGACATCAACGTACCTATAAACGACGAACTAAGACTAGCACTTATTACTAGGCTTATTGCCCTTAGAAGTGATGCTTTTGTACAAATATTGAAGAAAAACGGTTTGAGTGAGCAAGATATAGATAATTTGGAACTAAAAGGTTATGAATTCGCCAAAGACTTTTGGCACAAGAATCATAAACATACTATAGATTTTATCAATAATCATCAATTATTTACCCCTTTCTATAGACATATATTTGACGGTGTATTCAATATAGGTACAGCTTTTAGCTCATGGCAACCTTTATGGACAAAAACTATCATCCACACTATAAACAAAGATTTGTCTGCAAAATTTGATAATGACGAGCAAGCAGTACATAAGTTTTTAGAAGAAAATAATCTTTTGGACCTAGGACACGGTGGAGAGATAGCAGATAGATGTTATTCAGTCTTGAAATTAGAGAACGATACTTATGAACCAATTGCATATATAAAAGCATTCAAAAAAGAAGTCACTAGAATAATTGATTTGATAGAAAACTTAGTTGATATACTTATAGAGCTTGAAGACAATGTGTATAATCAAAAATGGGATTATATATTATACTTTCAAGCACTTGTGATAGCTTTATCGGAGGATAAAGTAGATACACTGGTCTCTAAATGGGCTGATGTAGATAGAGCTTGGATGAAAATAAAAACTCCTATTCAAATAGGTCATCCATTAGAATACTATGAAGACCATTATAGAAAAGCGGTAGCACTTGAATGGGATATAAGGTTATCCAATCCAAACTGTCTTGAAAATAAAAGAGCAGAAATAATAAAAAATGCCTTTCTCAAACTTTATGCAAGCTCACAAATCAAAAATCAGAATATACTTGATTTAACATTATCAAGCATAGATAAAACAATGCTTTTTATAGGGCGACCGGCAATGTTTTTCGGAGCAGGAATAAACGGTATGTTTTCTGCTCAAGTAGTACCTAACGATGAGGTAGTATCAAATGAAATGGGTAAGAAAATCTTTGCATTTAGCGATGAAATACTCCAATCTGCACGTGCAAAACCATTTTTAAAACTACATACCGAAATCTTCGGTCAAGAATTTTTGAAAAATGAAAGAACGGTGTTATTTCAACAAAGCGATATTTGGCATAAAGTATATGATATAAGTACCATAGGACACGAATTTGGACATATTTTATGGTGTGACGTGGATAGTGAGTCTATAATGAATAAAAGCGGACATTTCAAAAATATAGAAGAATTCAAAGCTACTACCGGCGGTATAGTTGCTTTTTTACTAAACGATGAGGAACAATACTTAGCGAAATACGTAATGCACGATATTATCAAAAGAGCCGTGACACTTATAGCATGGCAACAAGTTGGAGAAGTTCTACCGTATTACTGTGAAGGGCTTATACACTTAAAAGGTTTATTTACAAGCAAAGTACTCCAATTTGATGAGACCACAAAACAGCTTACGATAACTCAAAGTGAAGAAACGTTTGAGAATCTAAAAAACTGGTATTTTATAACCTATAAAGATTTGGCAAATTGTTATTTAACCAAAACGGATGCATGGGAATTTTTAAAGAATTTTGTAAAGAAAGATAAAGACATTTACCTTCCTAATGACTTAAATATAGAGTCTTTTGTAAAACACTACTACCAAAGATATCAAGATATCGGTCAAGAAATAGAAGAAAACGATAAAAAATCAAACTATACCGTATAAAGGTATAGTTTGGATACTAACTAGCTTTTTTAGATGATTCTCCATTTTCATTATCGGACTCTGTTAAATCCCTAAGCCCTCTTTTTTTGATATAATTATTCAAACCTATATGATTGTTGTATCCTAAAAGTTTTGATATTTTTCTTGTAGAAAGCCCAAGACCCAGTAACTCTTCTATTCTTTGTCTTTGCTTGTCGAATTTTGATTTTTGTATAGTCCCTTTTGGTTTACCAAGGTGAATTCCGTCAATTTTTTTAGCCGTTAACGCCTCTTTTGTTCTTATACTCATCAAATCTTTTTCAAGCTTTAAAGTCATAGAAATAACACCTAAAATCATCTTTGTTAACATATCTTTAGTACTCACAAGATCCAAATTTTGTTTAATAACAACTATTCTAACCTCTTTATTTAATAACTGCTTAATGATATCAAGTATAGATTCTGTGGTTCTTCCCAGCACGTGTAAATCATAAATATACATCACGCTACCTTTATCACACATATCTTTTAGCGTTAACATCTTATCTTCTTCGGAAGGTACGTTTATCTCAACATTGACACTATCATCAAGATTTATTTTTTTATCCTTAAGAAAGTTTAATATCCCTCTACTTTGCTCTACCGTGTAATCAGGATTATTTTTATTTACCCTTATGAAAGCAATATTTTTTGACATAATCTACTCCTTTAAGTATTTTACATTACTTATAATTGATAATAAATTTTCATTACATATTATATAATTTATTATCATTAACTATTATACGAAATGTTAACATATATAAGTTTAAAGATAGCTTAAAAGTATATTATTTTTATCAATTTAATTAATCAGTTTAAAAGCAAAAAAAAGCTAGAATCTCTTAAATTTATACAACTATCCTATAAAGAATAGCTTAAATAGCTAAACTTTTTTTAGGGCGTGCTTTATGGT
>DYJR01000082.1 GCA_020723015.1 Arcobacter nitrofigilis | reverse complement strand
GGGTTTATCACAATCAAAGTTTAAAGAAATCTGCTCAACCTTCATGGAATAGCTAACCATCAAGGAAATATTAGAAATCTCTTCATAAACATTAAAATCTATTTTATCACTTCTTTGAGCTTTAAAAAAACGGTAAAAGGTAGCTATGGTGTCCGATAAATGATATATAATTTTGTAGCTTTTATCTATGGAATCTGATAGTTTTTCATTGGATACTTCACCTTTGAGAAGTAATGTAACATGAAGGTTTGATAATATGGCACCAAGTCCACCCAAAGGTTCTTTCCACTGATGTGAAATATTTCCTATCAATTCTCCCACTGATGCTTGACGTGATTGTAAAAAAAGCATTTTTTCTTGAATTTGCAATTTAAATTCAATATCGTTTCTTTCTTTTTTTTAGTAATTCTATCTGTTTTTTTTGAATTACGATTGTCAACTATTTGTTTAATTAAGAGCAAGAATAAAATTAAGCTAATTAAAAATAAAACGACTGTGTATTGTCCAAAATATTCAAATAATACGCTAAAAAAATGAGTCATTTATTTTGTGCCGTCAAAATCTATTAACCGATACCCTATTCCCCTGACGGATACGATTATATCTTCTCCTAATTTTTTACGAATCCTTAATACTAAATTTTTTATTGCCGACTCGCAAGTAGCTTCATATGACCATAATGTTTCCGAAATTTCCTCTTTATCTACGGTTTTCGGGAATTTTGCAATCAATAATTTGATTAATTCAAGTTCTTTGTATCCAAGAAGTACTATCTCACCGTTTTGATAAAGTTCTTGAGTACCTGTGTTATAGTAAATCCCTTTACCAAGATGTATCAAACCTTGATTTTTATTAGCTCTTTGCATCGCCTTATTTATAGTTTTTACTAAAGAATTCAAATCTACAGGTTTTATTATATATCCATCTATAGAGAGGTTTGCGGCATTTACAAGTAGCTCCTGCTCGGTAAAACTAGTGAGTAAAATAACAGGCGTTTCATAATCGCTTTTACGTATTTTTTCTATCAAACTTAAACCGTCCATACTCGGCATCTTAATATCGCTTATCACAATATCAGGTTTTTCTTCCACATAAAATTCGTAAGCCTTGTAACTGTCATTGGCAACGAAAACTTTTTTAAATAGCATTTCCAATATCTCAGCTATTTGAGTTCTCATCGTCATATCGTCTTCCGCAAAAAGAACAGTTTTGTTTTTTAAAAAAAACAAAACATCATTTACCATCCAAGCCCCCACTTTTTGATATAGATATTTTCAACAGAATTATTATCATGTTAAATAATAATTTTTACTTGATAGTTTGCATTCTAACATTTTTATTCTTTATTTATACTTGTATCAATAACGACTCTCTTATAATTTTATTTTTATATGGATTAAATATCGTTTACAAACTTAATTTCACAGAAATAATCTTTCAAAAATGGGTAACTTATATCATAAAAACTCTTTTTATCACGATAAAGATTTACATACCACTCATACTTTATACCGTAATCTTTCAAAGCATTAATACTCAATAACGTATCATTAATACACCCAAGATTACTAGGGGTTACCAAAACGGCAGGACTTTCAAAAAGCTTAATCAAATCTATCATAAAAATATCTTTTTTGACAGGCACCATAAGCCCACCGGCACCCTCTATGATAAGTACGTCGCAAAAGTTTTGTAAATAATCTTTTTGTTTTATCAAAAAATCAATATCGATATTTACGCCGTTACTTGCCGTATAAGGGGCAGCCGGTAAAGCAAATCTATAAGGTACGACATCTTCTATATTTAAACAAAAATCAGGATTTAGCTCACGCACAAGGCGAAGCATACTACTACCGTCAAGTGGGTTGTTATCTTGCACTCCTGTTTCTATAGGTTTATAATACCCTACCCTAAAGCCCTCTTTTGCATATTTTTGTAGTAACTTTTGGGCAACATAAGTTTTTCCGACATCGGTATTTGTAGCAGTTACAAAGTAACATAATCTCTTTTGTGGTATAATTTTTTTCATAAGAGAATTATACCAAAAAGGAACTAAGTGGCAACGGAATTTGAAACTTTTGAAGAAATCAAAATAGAAGAACCGAAAATGTACAAGGTTATATTACTTAATGATGATTATAGTACAATGGATTTTGTTATTGAAGTTTTGATGAAAGTTTTTAGAAAATCACTGGAGGAATCCACCGTTATAATGCTAAATATACACAATAACGGTAAAGAGGTATGCGGTGTATATACACACGAAATAGCCCTTACGAAATCTGCACAAGTAAGAAATATGGCTAGAGCTAGGAATTTTCCTTTAAAAGCTATAGTTCAAGAGGATTAAAATATGATAAGCGAAGAATTAAGAGAGGTTTTTTCAAAGTCTATACACTATGCAAAAAGCTTAAGACATGAGTATTTGACTACGGAGCACGTTTTTTTGATGCTACTTGAAGACCAAAATATAAGAGATTTGTTAAATGAGTTCGGAGTAAATATCCAAAGCGTATCGGAAGCCCTTGCTACACATATCAACCTAAGCACTCCCGTACTTCCTGAAGGGATAGAAGATGAGCCGATAGAGAGTGTAAAACTTGCAAATACTATAGAAAATATGATAGCTCATATAAATAGAACAAAAGGGGGTAATGCTACCGTTGAAGATATGTTTGTTAGTATCTTAAACGATGAAAAATCTTATGCTAACTACCTTTTGAAACTTCAAGGTATAGAAAAAATAGATATTCTTGAAGAGATAAGTCACAACGACACGGAAGATACAAATCAAAATCAAAAAGATGACGACTCAAAAGACATACTGACTCAAAACTCCACAGAGCTTGTAAATAGAGCTAAAGAGGGCAAAATAGACCCTGTAGTAGGTAGGGATTTGGAACTCGATAGGATAATAGAAGTTTTACTTAGAAGAAAGAAAAACAACCCGATACTAGTAGGTGAAGCAGGTGTGGGGAAAACTGCCATAGTTGAAGGTCTTGCTGTAAAAATAGCAAACGGTGAAGTTCCAGAGTTTCTCAAAGAAGCTTCCATTTATTCCATTGATATGGGTGGAATGATAGCAGGTACAAAGTATAGGGGAGATTTTGAGAAAAAACTCAAATCATTTATCACTCAAATACAAAAAATTCCAAATGCTATACTTTTTATAGATGAGATACACACTATCATAGGAGCAGGTTCTACAAGCGGAAACTCTATGGATGCTTCAAATATCCTAAAACCGCTCCTTAGCAACGGTGAAATAAAATGTATAGGTGCAACTACTTATGCCGAATATAAACAAAACTTCTCAAAAGACAAAGCACTGGGGAGAAGATTTTCAAAAATAGACGTAAAAGAGCCTACCATAAAAGATAGTATCACGATACTTGAAGGTCTAAAAAAACGCTATGAGGATTTTCACGGGGTAAAATATAGCCCAAAAATCATAGAATCTTGCGTTACGTTGGCAAAAAAATATATTAACGACAAATTTTTACCGGATAGTGCTATAGATATACTTGATGAAGTAGGATCAATAGCAAAAATAGCAAATAAAAAAAACATTAGCGTAAAAGATGTAGAATTAGCTATTGGTAAAATAGCACAGATACCGCCTAAAAGTGCAAGTAGTTCAGATATAAACGTACTTAAAAACCTTGAATCCAATCTCAAAAAAAGGGTTTTCGGTCAAGATAAAGCTATAGAAAAAGTTGTAAAAACTATCAAGCTAAACAAAGCTGGACTTACAACTACAGATAAACCTATAGGGAATTTCCTCTTTAGCGGACCAACCGGTGTAGGAAAAACGGAAATAGCAAGGGAACTATCAAATATTTTGTCTATTAGTTTTATAAGATTTGATATGAGTGAGTATATGGAAGCTCACAGCGTAAGCAAACTAATAGGTGCCCCTGCCGGTTACGTGGGATATGAAAAAGGTGGGCTTTTGGTAGAACATATCAGAAAACACCCACATTGCTTATTGCTTCTTGATGAGATAGAAAAAGCTCACCCTGATATTATGAATGTACTTTTACAAGTGCTAGACAATGCAAAACTAACGGACAATGACGGAAATATTGCAGATTTTCAAAACGTAATCATCATAATGACATCAAATCTAGGCTCAAACGAAGCTCCGGTAATGGGATTTGCAAAAAATGAAAACCTAAACCGTTCTTTTGCGGTAAACAAATTTTTTGCACCGGAATTTAGGAATAGACTTGATGCCGTTATAGAATTTAGCCACCTTGATAGCTCTACGGTAGAACTCGTGGTGAAAAAGTTTATCTCTGATTTATCAAAAATCTTGGAAGAAAAAAACATCAAACTCAAACTATCCTCAAACGCTATCAAACAACTAGCATCTTTGGGATACGATAAAGCAATGGGTGCAAGACCTCTTCAGAGAGTAATAGATACGAAAATCAAAGAGCCTTTAACAGATGAGATACTATTCGGTAAACTTAAAAACGGCGGTAACGTAAGTGTTGATTATAAAGAGGAGAAGTTTGTATTTAATTTCTAAGAAAAGAGAGTATTAAACGACTTTCTTTTTCTCTTTCTTTGGTTCTTTTTTTGTATTTTTTACAACTTTTTGAGATTTTGTATTTTTCTGATTTGCTTTTACGATATTTTTTTGCTGAGTTTTAATTGCACTAGGTTGTTGTGTATTTTTGCTTTTAGTGGCTTGATCAAGTGCCATTTTGGCAGTCTGCCATCTATTTTCGGAATTTAACATGACAAGAAGTATATCTTTGTCGTTTTTCTTTGCTCTTGCTATAAGACAAGCACCTGCTTGGTTTGTATAACCTGTTTTTATTCCAACCACATATTTGTCTTGTTTTTGAAGCTTATTACTTGTATAAACAGTCACTTTTCTACCCGTGTTTATCGTCTTAAACACATATTTATTAAGCTTTACTATTTCATTAAATGTTTTATTCTTGATAGCATATTCGCTAAGCCTCAACAAATCCCTTACCGTTGACTTGTGGTTTCCTATATCAAAACCTGCCGGATTTGTAAAAGTAGTATTACTCATCCCTATAGATTTTGCTTTTTTATTCATCATATCTACAAATCTATCTTTGTCACCGTTTCCCAAATAATAAGCTATGGCAGTAGCCGCATCATTTGCCGATTTTATCATAGCTGCGTGAACTAAATCTTTCAAAAAGACCTTATCTCTCGGTTTTAAACCCGTTTTTGTAGGTTCTACGTTACTCATCTCATTTGTTATGGTAACTATGCTGTTTAACTTTCCGCTTTCAATAGCAAGAATAGAAGTCATAATCTTCGTCAAACTGGCAGGTCTTAAAGGCTTGTTTTCAGCTTTTGTATAAATAAGCTTGTTTTTTGATAAATCTTTTACTATGATAGAATCAAGATTTTTTTCTATTTTTTGAAAAACTTGAGTGTCACTTGCTGCATATAAGATACCGGAAAATAAAAATAATGTTGAAAATAATATACTCTTAAAAATCAAAACTGCTCCAAAGTGTTAAAATAATTGTAAAAAAGGAAGTCTGATTTTAGCGAATAAAAAGTAAAATAAAAATAAAATAGAGGTAAAATGTAAAAAAATCGGAAAAATTCCGATTTTTTTAGCTATTAATGGCAGTGTCCGCCACCGCAACAAGTTGATTTAGGAGCAGCTTTTGCAGCAGCTTCTAATGCAGCGTCATAATTAGGCTCTGCAGTAATTTCAGATACAAGCTCTTTGTAAGCTACTTTACCGTCAGTTCCTACTACGAATACCGCTCTACAAGTAATACCTGCTAATGCACCGTCAGCTATTAATACGCCGTAAGCTTTTGCGAAATCTTTGTTTCTGAAATCTGATGCAACCGTTAGATTTTCGATACCTTCAGCTGAACAAAATCTTCCAGCAGCAAATGGTAAGTCCATAGATACAACTGTAACTTCAACACCTGCTATTGCAGCAGCTTTTTCATTGAATTTTCTTGTTTCACTAGCACATACAGGTGTATCAAGTGAAGGAACAACAACGATAAGTTGAGCTTTATCTTTTGCTCCACCTACGACTTTATCTGTAAGACCTGCTGAATTTACAACAGTAACTTCAGGAGCATTGTCTCCAACATTAACATCATTTCCACATAAATTACAAACATTACCTTTTAATGTAACTGTAGCCATATTAAATCTCCTATTTTTTAAAAATATTGAGATTGTAAACTAATTAGGATAAAAATAGTCTTAATTCAATTTATTAGATGAAAATAGTTAGTAAAAAAGAATTACGTTTTACCTTTTGTAACAACTAAATTTAATGTAGCGAGGTTATAGTATTTCTTTTTTTAAGTTTTTAACAAGTAATAGTGAATTATAATTCATTTATAGTTCATATATGTTTTATGAATTTATTACAAATATAAAGAGCACAAAATGGTAAGAAGAACCTTTCAAGATACTACGGTATTATACGTAGAACCTAACCGTGAAATAAATGAATATGTTTCTAAATTCTTAAAAACGTTTTTTAAACCCAGATTATGCAATAGCCAAACCTTAACCTAAACCAAACTCCCATAAA
>DYJR01000081.1 GCA_020723015.1 Arcobacter nitrofigilis | reverse complement strand
TATGGCTATAGTGACAACCTCAAGAAGAGTTGATTTTGAGCTGATTCACTCTAAGACAAATATAGTCAAATATATGGATTTTGTGCTTTGTGAGGAAGATTATCCACGTGCCAAACCTTATCCCGACCCTTATTTAAAGGCTGTGGAAATTTTTGGATGTCAAAAAAACGAAGCTTTGGTAATAGAAGATTCTCAAAGGGGACTAACTGCGGCAGTTAGTGCAGGGATAAAGTGTGTGACCGTTAAAAACGACTTTACCCAAACACATGATTTTTCAAAAAGTACTTATAAAATAGATACTATTAGAGATTTGGTAGAGTTGCTAAAAAAGATTTAAAATTCATCTTCATCTTCATAGAAATCTTCGTCTTCGTCATCTTCTTCATCGTCAAAGCCGTTGATTCCGTAAAGTTCGTCTTCCTCATCTTCAAACTCTTCATCGCTGTCGAAAAAACCGTCCATTTCATCGTCATCTAATAAGTCGTCTTCGAATTCGTCGTCAAACATTGGTAATCCTTGTATTTAATATCAAAGACCAATTATATCATATTTCTTGTATTTTTTGCAAAACTTTTAGTGCTTGGAAGTGTTCTTTGACGTCATGACATCTTATGATTGTAGCCCCGTTTTTTATCCCTTCAAGATGGATAGTTAGAGTTCCGCTTAGTCTTTCTTCTATCGGAGTAGGGATAATATCGTTTATCATAGATTTTCTACTAGCCCCAAGGAGAAGCTCATATCCAAAGTGTCCAAAGGTATTTAAGTGTTTGATTAGTTTTAGGTTGTGTTCTAGCTTTTTCCCAAATCCTATCCCCACATCAAGGATAATATCTTTTACTCCGTATTCATGTGCTAGTGCTATTCGTTCTTTGAAAAAAGAGTCTATTTCTAGTATCACGTCATCATAGTTAGGGTTTATTTGCATGGTTTTTTGGTCACCTTGCATATGCATAATCACTACACTAGCATCATATTTTGAGGCTACCTGTGCTACTTGCGGGTTTGATAGTCCAGTGATGTCATTTACTATTTTAAACCCGCATGATAGGGCGTAATCTATAACTTTGGGTTGAAAAGAGTCTATACTAAAAATAGCTTTTTCATATAGATTGTGTTGTTTTACGGTATCTAGTATATCCTTGACTCTTGCAAACTCTTCATCTGCACTTACCGTATCGCTTCCCGGTCTGCTAGATACTCCGCCTATATCTATCATATCTGCACCGTCTGTTATCATAGATTCTATTCTAGTTACGGCATCTTTGGCACTAAATCTACTTTTTGAGAAAAAACTATCGTCATTTGCATTTAGTACACCCATTATTTTGACTTGATGTTGAATAGGTTTGATAAACGACAATAGATTTTTTGCCAGTTCTTTTAATCCAAAAGGTTGTGCCAACTCTTTTTTTGCTAGTATTTCAAAGTGTTTGGTTGTACCTATAAGTATGGCATTGACGTATTTGTCCGTACCTACTATAGTTCCCATCGGAACGACCAATTCTGCACCTATAGATAGTGCGTCTTGTTTGAGTATATTTGCAGCACCAAAATGGATATTTTTGATATAGAGGGTGTGAATGTCGGCCTTTTTTGCCATGATTTTAGCACCCACTTCATCACAGCCTATCTCTAAAAAGTCTTTTAAATGGTTTGTAGAATTTATTTTATAAAATTCCACTATTTGTTCCTTTTATGGAGTATGGTGAGCAATATAACGGATAGTACGTTTATCGGACGTGAGTTTAGCTCTATTAGTTTGGAAGCATTAGAGAAAGTTTCAAGCTCTTTATCGCTAAATTTGATTTTTTGTTTCATTGCTTTATAAAATATAGATTCTATCAAAGCCTTTGCTTCTAGTTTGGAGATTCTTTGATTTTGTTTCAAAAAGTCATAAACTTCTTTTATGGTGATTTTGTTCAAATCAAGTTCAAAATCGGCAAATACTTTTTTGGTTTTTAGATATTTGTACGACATCCTAGACATTATGGTAGGAAGTAGTGACGTTTTTGATGTGGTAATCATTACGAATATAATATTTTTAGGCGACTCTTCCAAAATCTTAAGTAAAGAGTTTTGTGCCTCTTTACGGAAACTTTGACCGCAAAGAAGTATATATTTGGTTTCATTTGTGGCTAGATATGCCTCTTTGATAGCCATTTGAGAATGTGCAATAAGAAATTCGTCTTTTGATTTTTCTTCATTTCTTATTATTCTCGTATAATGTTTTGGAAGTTTTGGGAGCAAATCATCCAAAAAAGCATCAATATCATTACAAATAAATATTATATTGCCGTTTATTTGCATTAATCCTCGATATTTATCTCACCAAATAACGATGCACTTATAGTTTTGTTGTATAGTCTAAACATTTGTAAAAGTTTCAAGTCCAAAGCGTCATCATTGCTTTTGAGGTTGAAAGAGTCTTGTCTTTCTTCATCAAAAAGCCATAAAAACGAGTGTTTTTCTACCTTGGGTAAAGTAGCTCTTACGTGCTGACTTCTACCTATATACCAAAACACGTATCCGTTAGGGAAAGATATACTTAACATATCTTTTATAAGTGCAGCATCATCTTCTGATTTGATATTGTCGATTTGTTTGTAAAATGATCTCATATCATAAAAAGGCAAATAAGGGCGGCTGTTTTTGGATGAGTTTATATTAGTCAATACATACTCCAAAAACCACTCCCTTTCTACATCTGTTACGATAAGTACGGATACACCGTATTCAAACAAACCTTGTAAAGATTTCGCTACCAAAGGAGTCCACTCGTATTTTTTCTCTTCGAGCCAACTTCCTAGTAGCTTATCTTCTCTTATGGTATCTATCGTCCAGTTTAAAAATTCTTGCACTGTTATTTATCCAATTCGTATACGTCGTGTAGTGTTCTTACAGCTAGTTCACTGTATTTTTCATCTATTACCATAGAGATTTTTATTTCACTTGTGCTTATCATAGAGATATTGATGTTTTCTTTAGCAAGTGAAGAAAAAGCTTTACTTGCAACACCGCTGTGAGATTTCATACCAACACCTACTATTGATACTTTTGCAATAGAGTTGTTGTAGTCTATATTTTCCACATCTTTATCAAATGCAGCCATTACTTTTTTTGCTTTTTCAAGCTCAGTTTTAGGTACTGTAAAATCTAAATCTGTTTTACCGTCTTTACCTATCGTTTGAACAATCATATCTACATTGATATTTGCATCTGCTAGTGATGTAAATATATTTGCAGCCATACCTGGCTTGTCTGTAACACCGTACATTCCTATTCTTGCTTGGTTTTTATCTAAAGCTATTCCGCTAACTATTGGTTTTTCCATAATATTTTCTTCCTTTGTTATAAGCGTTCCCGGTACATCCGGCTCAAAACTGCTTCTTGAAATAAGATTTACATTTAATTTTTTTGCCATTTCTACTGATCTGTTTTGTAATACTTTTGCCCCTAGTGAAGCAAGTTCCAACATCTCATCATAAGAAATTTTTTCTAATTTTTTCGCTTTTGATACAATTCTCGGGTCGGTTGTATAAATACCGTCAACATCCGTGTATATTTCACAAACATCTGCCTTTAATGCACCTGCAAGTGCTACAGCCGTAAGGTCGCTTCCACCACGTCCAAGGGTAGTTACTCTACCGTCTTCAGTAACACCTTGAAAACCAGCTACTACGATTACGTTGCCTTCTTCCAATGCTTTTTCCATTTTTTCAGTGTGGATTACTTCTATTCTTGCTTTTGTGTGAGAATCATCCGTAACTATACCTGCTTCTCTTCCGCTCATTGAAGTTGCTTTATATCCGTCAGCATTTAGTTTGATAGATAATAGTGCAGAAGTAACTCTCTCCCCCGTACTTAATAACATATCAAGTTCTCTATCGTCAGGCGTTTTAGTATAGTATTCAGCAAATTCTATAAGTTTGTTTGTTTCACCGCTCATAGCCGAAACTACAACCACTATCTTATCACCTTTGTCAACCATACCTTTTACGATACTTGCGACGTTTAATATTCTATCTAGTGTTCCTACGCTAGTTCCACCAAATTTTAAAACCTTTAACATTAAATATATCCTTCTTTTTTAAAATACTTTAACACTTGTTTGTACACCGTTCTTTTGAAGTATGTGACATGCTCAAAAATGTTTTTTATCGGTACAAACTTATATTGACTAAACTCGGCATGTTTGTGTTTTTCGATATTTATCTTAGCTCCGCTTCTTAGTTTCACTAGATAATATTTTTGTATTTGTCCGTCAAACGGTTTCATTTTTTCAGCAATGGCAGGTGGAAAATCATAGCTTACCCAGTCAGGATATTCGGCTATTATCTCCACGTCATCAGTTCCTATTTCTTCTCTTAGTTCTCTAAACAAAGCATCTTTTGCTTTTTCGCCTTCATCAATCCCACCTTGAGGGAATTGCCAAGCATCCTCTACATCGGTACGTGAAGCGATAAACACGTCACAACTTGAAGGATATTTAGGAGACATTACGATTGCTGCTACATTTGGTCTATAGTTCTTTTTCTTTTTAGCTTTTTCTTCCATATTAATTTAAAATTCCTTTTATTGATACCGCTTTAAACGCTTTTTATGATTTAAAGTGATATTAGGCTATAATTTTATCAAAAGAGGGTTTAAAAATTGCTTTTATATATACATATACCGTTTTGTGACAGTAAATGTTTTTACTGTTCTTTTAATTCTTACGTTGATAAGTTCCACTTGAAGCAGAATTATATGGATTGCTTATACAAAGAACTTGAATACGAGTTGAAAAATAACAAAAACACCATTTCTACGGTTTTTATTGGAGGGGGTACCCCAAGTAGCGTAAGTCAGGATTTGTACACACCTATATTTACACTTTTAAAGGACTATATCACTAATACAACAGAAATTACCGTAGAAGCAAATCCAAACAGTGCAACACAAGAATGGCAACAATTTATGTTTGATTTGGGTGTCAATCGTATAAGTTTCGGAGTGCAAAGCTTTGATGACGAGAAGCTTAAGTTTCTGGGGAGGTCACATAATAGTAATAGGGCTATAAAAGCTATACAAATAGCAAAATGTATAGGTTTTAATAGTATTAATTGTGATATTATCTATGGAAGTACCATGGATACGAAAGAGTTGATTTTAAAAGACCTACAAACGGCGAAAGAGCTTGGCGTACATCATATTAGTAGTTATAGCTTAACACTTGAAGAGGGTACGAAGTTTTGGGATATGAAAGATATTTGTATAGATGATGAAGAGATGAGCGGTTTTGTGATAGAGTCTTTAAAAGAGCTTGGATACAACCAATACGAAATATCAAATTTTGCAAAAAATAACAAATATGAGTCAATTCACAACCTTGGATACTGGGAATATAAAGAGTATCTTGGAGTAGGTTGCGGAGCAGTGGGCAGAATCGGTGATAAAAGATACTACAAACCAAAGTCGATAGAAGATTATATACAAAATCCTTCGGCAAAGGAGTATGAGTATTTAAGCAATGAGGATATAAAAACGGAAAAGGTGCTACTAGGGCTTAGGTCTAGGGTAGGTGTAGATGTCAATTTGCTAAATATGCAAGAAAAGACAAAGCTAAAAGAGCTTGAAGAAGCTAAAAAAATCAGTATAATTGATGAAAAATTTTACAATAACGACTATTTACTTGCAGATGAAATAGCTCTTTATTTATTATGATTTGGTATAATACGATATGACTATAGAACAATTTATAAAAGATAACATTATCAAGCTAAAAGAGATAACCGATATACCTCAAAAAGAGTTATACATACTTCTTGGATTTGTGTTGCAAAAAGACTTTATTTGGCTTACTTTAAACAACACGTACACTATAAAAGAGAAATATTTAGATACACTTAAAAAGTACGTAGAACTCCGAGCAAATGCCTATCCTATCGAGTATATTACGTGTAGAGCATCATTTTATAGTGAAGAATTTGAAGTCTGCGATGGTGTTTTGATACCACGACCTGAAACAGAGATTTTGATAGACAAAGCTTATGAGATATTATCTCAAATATCATCTCCGAAAGTGTTGGAAATAGGTGTAGGAAGCGGTATAATCTCTACTATTTTAGCAAAAAAAATACCTGATATAAAAATAATAGCGATAGATATAAATCCAAAGGCTTTGGAGCTATCAAGGCTAAATGTTATCAAACATCAAGTTGCCGATAAAATAGAGTTTAGATTGTCCGATATGTTTGAGAATGTACAAGGTGAATATTTTGATATGCTAGTATCAAATCCACCGTATATAGCCGCTGATTTCGTATTGCCCAAAAACGTTACCTATGAGCCGAAAGAGGCACTATTTGGGGGTACAAAAGGTGATGAAATGATAATATCTATGATACAAGAGTGTAAACAAAGAGGTATTAAATATTTTTGCTGTGAGATGGGATATGACCAAAAAGAGCCGTTTACGAAAGAGTTTTTGAAATATGATTGCGAGTTTGAATTTTATGAGGATTATAGCGGATTTGATAGGGGATTTGTATTAAACTTCAAGTAAAACCATCCTATAAAGAATAGCTTAAACAGCTAAACTTTTTTAGGGTGTGC
>DYJR01000005.1 GCA_020723015.1 Arcobacter nitrofigilis | reverse complement strand
TAAAGTGTCCAAGTAAAACTGAAAACAGTGTCCAAGTAGACCGATTTAGGCAGCTATCAAAGAAAAAATATACATCGAAGCTCTTAGAGCTTCATATGAAAAAGTGAATGAGTTAATGGCTGGGTAGAAAGGTAACATTTGGAGAAAATGTGTGGAGATTGGATTATCGTAACATCAGTAAGATTAATTTGATAAATTCGATAAAATAAATTAAAAAACATCTCCTCCTAAATGGGAGAAGACGTAAAACAAATATTAGTTCATATCTGGTTTTGGAGTTTTATCGGTAGCTATAGGAAGTACCGGGTAAGTAATTTCCGGTTTTTTACCTGTTAAAGAGTTCAAGAATGTTACTATTTTATCAGCATCTTTATCTGAAATTTTCATACCTAGTTGAATATCACCCATAAGTTTAACAGCTTCTTTTAGCGTCCATACGTTTCCGTTGTGGAAATAAGGAGCAGTTTCTTGGATATTTCTAAGTGTCGGAGTTTTAATCATACCGTCTTTAGTACCTGTAAATCCGCCTACGTTTAGGTTGTATTTAGAAGCATCAAACGGTTGCATTGTACCGCCAAGACCTATATCATTGTGACAAGCAGCACAACCTTTATCTATAAATAGAGTCATACCCTCTTTTTCTTCTTTAGTTAAAGCATCTAAATTACCGTGCATAAATGCATCAAATCTTGATGGAGTAATCAAAGTTCTTTCAAATACTGCAATAGTATCCGTGATTAATTCAAATGTAATTTTTACGTTTGGACCGTAAGCTTTTTTGAATTCTGCAACATACTCAGGCATAGATGTAACTCTAGCTACTACTAAATCTTTTGGAGCAGCCATTTCAGGACCTGCTTGTACCGGACCTTGAGCTTGAGCTTCTAAGTGTGGGTCTCTACCGTCCCAAAATTGTGCTTTATTTAATACAGAGTTATATACGGTCGGAGAGTTTAAGTGAGCCGGGTTTGGAGTCCATTTGTGACCTACAGCAGCACCAACAGCGTCAACTCCACCCATTGCTAGGTTATGACAAGTATTACAGCTAATTAGATTACTTTTTGAAAGTCTTGGATCAAAATATAGTTTTTTACCAAGTTCTACTTTACAATCTGTGATTGGATTTTTTGCGTTATCTACAAGCTTTAAAACCTCTAGTTTTGACTGAGGAATAGCTTTTAGACCGTTATCTTGAGCTTTTTTCAAAAGAGCAGCATCATTTGCCATAGCAAACGAACCGGTTAATAATAAACCACTTACAACAACACTGAAAGTTTTCATAGTGTGTCTCCTTTTCATTATTTTATATTATAGATGTTATAAAAACAAACTATATAATGAAATTGTACTACACTTTTCTTTTAATAAAACTTAAATAAAGAGAATTTTTTTCCACAAATTGTTTTTTTTCAATAAATTAATATTTTAATTTATTGACAATTTAAACTCTTTTTGTAATCTATCATAAACAGATTGAAAAACACTATCCCAAACTCTATCTGTTTTTTGTCTAATAAGCTTCATATTAGTGTACATATATGACTTCTCACCTTTATTTGTCCATCTCCAATCAGGGTATTTTTGAAGTAATACCCATGTTTTTACACCCATAGCACCGCATAGGTGAGCTACGCTTGTGTCGGATGTTATGACCAAATCAAGCTGTTTTACCAGTGATGCCGTTTTTGCAAAATTCGTTAGCTTATCACTTAAATCTATAATATTATTTTCATACCCGTATTTAGCTATATCTTCACTACCGTCACCCACTTGCAAAGAGTAAATATTTAGTTTATCACTATTGATAATAGGCTCAAAATATGTCAAATCAAAGACTTTTCCGTCATAACTTTCACCTGTTACGCTAGCACTCCAACAAATCCCTATATTTGGTTTTTTGTCTTTTTTGTTTAGTTTTAATTCATTATTTTCTTCTCCGAACAAATAAGGCTTAGAATAAAAATCTTGTTCGGTTTTACAATCCAAAATATATGCTGCACTCATAATAGGCAGATGATAATCAAATTCCGGCGTAGGCTCACTCCTAAACGTAACTTCATCTATATTACAAGCTCCACTAAAAAGTTCAACCAACTCATCCCTAGCTTTAAACACTACCTTACATCCGAATTTTTCTTTAATTTTCGGTATAAATCTAACAAACATTATACTATCACCGAAGCCTTGCTCACTGTGAACTAATACTACCTTACCACGTGCATCGCTATTTCTTAAAAGCATCGGTTTAGAAAAAATTTCTTTGTACTTGATGATATGCGGTATCATTTCATCTTTTTTATATCTCCACTCATATTCTCTCAGTCCCTCTTCAAACTCACCAATAGTAAGAAGCGCCGTAGATAAGTCAAAGTGTGCATTTACGAAATTTGGGTCAAGTGCTATCGCTTTTTTATAATTTTCTATAGCTTTGCCCATAAGACCTTGATTTTTAAGAACACTTCCTAGATTTGCATAGGCGTTTGAGCCTTTTGGTTCTAGTTCTATTGATTTTTCGTGTAGTTTTTGTGCTTTTTTGTAGTCATGTAGCTTACTATAAACATTACCTAGATTTGTATAAGCACCTGCACTTTTGGGCAGTTTTTCTATGGCTGTTTCTAGTGCTTTTATGGACTCGTCATATCTTTTTTGACGATTGAGTGCGGCTCCTAAGTTACTATAAACTTCATTATAATTCGGGTCAATTTCAAGAGCAAGATTGAACATCTCGCTTGATTCTTTGTATCTTTTTTGCTTATACAAGACAACTGCTATGTTGTTTACTGCTTTTGCAAACTTTGGATTTACCCTAACCGCATTTTTGTATGCCGTAATAGCATTTGAATTTTGTCCCAGAATCTCATACATCATACCTATATTATTGTGAAGATTGAAGTCTTGTGGATTTTGTCTTATTCCCATTATATACACTTGTAATGCTTCTTTATTTTTGCCTAGTCTTTTAAGTAGATTACCAAAATTATGGTATGTAGCCATAAATTTAGGCTCTACTTTGAGTGCTTCTTGGTATGAGTTTACGGCATTTTGCCACTGCGAAGTACGAGCAAATAAAGCACCTAGATTACAAAGAATCTGCCCTGAAGCATACCCTGCTTTTACCATATCAACAAGTGTTGATATGGCTGTTTTGTAATCTTTGTTTTTATAAGCTTGTTCACTTTGTTGTAACATTGTTTGTCTAATATCTTGCATTATTTATTTCCCTATATAGCTTCTATTACTAAAGTAGCTCCGTTTTCAAGATTGTAACTTGTTCCTGCACTCACACCTTCATGATATATACTTGAATCATCCGTATACCCTACATTTGCCAACTGATCAGATGTCAATTTCAAGGATAACGAACCACCGGTAGAGTCATTATTTGTCCAGTTATTTACTAAACTACCGCTAAACATAAACTCTTGGTCATCATCACCGCTTAATGTTAGAGAGCTTAAATCTATTCTATCTATATTATCAAAAGCGGTTGAAACAGCAAAATTCATATCTCCCGATAAACTCCAGCTTCCATTAGCTTTTACCGTATCACTTCCGCTTACACCGTCAAGTTGATAATCTCCATCGTTTATTCTACTAAAATCAAGTACAAACTCATCATTTCCGCTTCCACCGTTTACGTCAACTTGTGACGAAGTATCAGCATTTAGATTTACTACATTTGTACCGTCGCCTAGGTTCAGCGTTCTTATTCCTGCATTAAATTCATCACTACCGAACGTGATAGTATCATCACCGCTATCAAAAGATAAAGTTTCAAAAGAACTTAATTGACTAAAATCCAAATCATTTGTAACGGCACTACTAAAACTTAATTCATCCGTACTAGCTCCACCGCTCACAGTACTAAATTTACTTACCCAACTATCAAAGCTTGACTTATCGGTAAAATTGATAGTATCTGCACCGCCTGCAAAATTCAAGGTACTTATCTCACCACTGTCGATATTGCTAAAGTTAGTTATATCAAAACTACCTGAAGTTGATAAATTAACCGTTTTATTGGTTAAATTACTAAAACCGGTCTCACCGTAAAGTGTATTTACCTCCGTCAATGTACCGTCGATATTTGTCACGTTTGTAGCATTTATAGTACCTGACGTATGAGTATTTAACGTAGATAGATTAGATGCACTAATAGAAGTATCGCTAACCGTTACGTCTTCATTCCCAAGTTCACTGATTCCGACTGATGTATATACCGTATGCAAATCAGCATAACTATCAGTCATAGTCGTTACTGTTGAAGCATTGACCGCTACGCTTGTTTTTCCATCTAATGCATTCAAATCATCTACCGATGTTAACGTAGTATCCGTCAATGTCAATGTAAGAGCATCAGAACTTGTAGCATTTGCTAAAGCACTATTCAAACTACTTGCGGTTGCAGCCGTTACAGTAGCAGTTACTACACCGCTTGTTCTATTTAGTATATTATTTACGTTTGATGCACTTTGAGTATCACTTATCGTTACTGCTTCATTTCCAAGTCCGCTTATACCTGCAGAAGTATATACGGTATTTAAATCCGCATATGTATCAGTCACGGTAGTCACGCTTGAAGCATTTACAGCCACACTCGTTTTTCCGTCTAATGCTATCAAACTATCCACATTTGCCAACGTAGTATCGGTAAGTGTTAATGTAAGTGCGTCCGTACTCGTAGCATTTACCAAAGCCGTATCTAAATTACTTGCTGTATCCTCCGTAACGGTAGCCGTAACTACACCGCTTGTAGCATTAACTATTATGTTTGCATTTGTTGCAGATACCGTATCATTGATAGTTACATTCTCATCACCAAGATTTGTATAATTATCTTTGTTTGTAACATAAACAGTATTTAAATCACTAAAATTACCGTTTACACTTGTCGCACTTACCGTAATATCTACGGAAGTTTTACTATCCAATCCTATCAAATCAGTAGCTGTTGCCGTTGCACCGTTTACCGTTAACGTCAAAGCATCCGTTGAAGTTGCATTGGATAAACCTGTATTCAAATTAGACGCAGTATCAGCCGTAACAGTAGCCGTTACCAAGCCTGTGGTATCACCCGCAACCGTATTTACGTTACTTATACTTGATGTTCCGGTAAGAACTGCCGTATAATCTGTAGCCATATTTATATCAGCACTTACTATAGCAGCTACCTCCGCCCCTGTTCCCGTAACTGATGTAACGGCTGTTGCATTAATAGTTACCGATGTTTTGGTATCTAATGCCGTTAGATTTGTAGCCAAAGTAGCTTCAGTATCATTTGTAACCGTAAGAGTCAATGCGTCCGTACTTGTAGCATTTGCTAAAGCACTATTCAAACTACTTGCGGTTGCAGCCGTTACAGTAGCAGTTACTACACCGCTTGTTCTATTTAGTATATTATTTACGTTTGATGCACTTTGAGTATCACTTATCGTTACTGCTTCATTTCCAAGTCCGCTTATACCTGCAGAAGTATATACGGTATTTAAATCCGCATATGTATCAGTCACGGTAGTCACGCTTGAAGCATTTACAGCCACACTCGTTTTTCCGTCTAATGCTATCAAACTATCCACATTTGCCAACGTAGTATCGGTAAGTGTTAATGTAAGTGCGTCCGTACTCGTAGCATTTACCAAAGCCGTATCTAAATTACTTGCTGTATCCTCCGTAACGGTAGCCGTAACTACACCGCTTGTAGCATTTAAAATAGTATCTGCATCACTTGCACTTATAGCACCGCCTGTGATACTTATCGTTTCATTACCGTCCAATAATGCAATCGCATTTGTGATAACCGTTGTTAAACTAGCGGTATTATAGGCTTCAGTTATACCTGTTATACTACTTACGGTCAAATTATCGACTTTTGCAGAAAGAGCAACTAAATCACTAGCATCTACACCTGTAGTATCCGTTGTGGTAAATGTTATTACGTCATCGGTATCTACATTTGTTATTGCATTTAGTGTCGTAGTAACCGCTCCGCTTGTTATAGTAGCAGTTACTGCACCGCTTGTAGCATTTGCTATTGTATTAAGGTTTGCTGCAGAGATTGCACCTCCGGTTATTGTTACCGCCTCAGTATTTCCGGTAATATTAAGGGCATCTACCACCTCTGTTGTTACATTTGCGGTATTATAAGCTTCCGTTATCGTAGTTATGCTATTTACTCCAAATGTATCTACTTTTACATTTAAATCAACCAAATCACTTGCATCTACGCTTGTATCATTCGTAGTAAACGTGATTACATCACTTGCACTTACATTTCCGATAGCATTTAACGTTGTTGTAACTGCACCTGTAGTAATAGTAGCCGTCAATGTTCCGCTTATAGCTCCTGCTACGGCATTTGCTTCTAATGCACTTATATTTGCATCCGTAATAATAATATTTCCTGCACCGCTAAGTACACTTGTTTTACCTGATAACTTATCCATAGTCGTAGTCAAAGTAACACCGCTATTTACGACTATATTAGAGTTACCGAAATCACCGCTAAATGTAGAATTTGCCGTAAATTTAACTGTTTCGTTCGTTGCGGTAGTTAGTTGTAAAACAGTTCCGAAATCCGTACTTGAACTAGAACTCACCTCTACTACCGCACTTCCTGCACCGTTTACTACTACAGTACCTGCCGTAACTTGTGCTTCACTTAAAGTTGCAGTACCACTATTAACTTTCACTATATCTATTATATTATTTGTACCGTTTATATCGTGACCTATTAGATTTACGCTTGAATCAACTTGAAGAGTTACGTTACCGCTACCTGCTCTAGTAACCGTTATGTTATCAAAATCATGGTCACTTGCAAGAGCCGTAGCTACTATTACCAAACTGCCTGTTCCGTTTAGTGTTATATTCATAGTTTTATCATCTAAATCAGTTGCATTAATAGTCAAAGTATCACCGTCAGCTACCGTAATATCATTGAAGTTCAACAACACTACAGATGATAAATCTATATCACCGCTTAACTGTAAAGTATTTACTCCACCATCACCGTCAAGTGTATTTATACCTGTTACGTTTGACACGATAAACGTATCGTCACCGTCACCGCCTATGATTTTTTCTACGCTTTGCAACGTATCCGTAGAACTTCCGTCATATACGGTTGCACTTGTATTACCGTTATTTACGGTTACTGTAAGCCCCGTAGCTACATTTGTATAACTAGCCGTATCAATACCGCTTCCGCCGTTTATCGTACTTCCATATACACCGCTTAGATTGATTGTATCTGCATTTCCTGATAAGGTATAGTGTTCAAAACCTGTAAACTCATCCGCACCGTCACCGCTAGCAGTTCCGGCACCGTCACTTGCCACATTTACGGTTACTCCACTAGCAGCACCGCTATAGCTTAGCGTATCCGTACCGCTTCCACCGATAAAACTATTTGCATAAGAGTTACCTTGTACCGTATTTGTACCATTACCCATATGTAAATGTCTTATTTGTACTATTGTATCCGTCGATGCTCCATAGGTAGCTATTTCACTTCGTAAGTTTACATTTACGTTTGCTCCGCCTACCTCATCATAATAAAGCCAGTTGTTATCGTCACTACCGCCTATTATGCTATCACTTCCCGTACCTGCATAGATAGTATCTGCTCCACTACCTCCGTTTAGATAGTTATTACCGCTTATACCTTTGATAGTATCCGTATTAGCTCCACCTATTAGGGAGTTGTTCATATTATTACCTATCAAAATATTTGTAGCGGTACTTGAACCTACAAGCCCTTCTATATTATAAAGACTGTCCGTAAATCCACCTGCACTTATGCCGTTGCTAGCCCCTAAAGTAATAGTAGTCAATGCACCGCTATCCGCCAACGTAACATTAAGCCCTTGCGTACTAGCACTATAATTGACTATATCTATATCATCGCTACCGTCTATATAGTCATCACTTCCACTTGCTATAATAGTATCGTTACCGTCTTCACCGTATATAGTATCTCTTCCGTCCGCACCATAAACAACGTCTGCTACACTTCCTGCATATACGTAATTATCATCACCGCCTATAGTATAAATAGTATCGTTTCCTGCTCCTGAATTGATAGTATTTGTAGCACTACTTCCCCAAATCGTATCGGCACTTGAGCCTGTAGTAACATTTTGGATAGATACCAAAGTATCCGTCATACTTCCGCTTACACCTCTCATAGAAGCTATACTATCGTGTGTTGAACTATCGATATTCACTTTTACGTTCGCACTAATTTCAACATAACTCACCGTATTAGTTCCGCTTCCTCCGTCAATATAGTCATTGCCCGTACCGCTAAATATCGTATCATCACCACCATCACCATAGAGATAATTGCTTCCTCCTACACCTTTGATAGTATCAGCTCCGTCACCTCCTCTTAAGGTGTTGCCAAAAGATAGCGTACCTTGTATCAAGTCGTTTTGTGCCGTACCGATAATATGTTCTATACTATCTAATACTTGTTTGTGGTCATCTCCGGCAGCTTCAGTTTTAAATACTGCATTTCTTTGGTGTTCCAAATCAATATTAATTCCGTTATAAGTAGTAATCAAACTATAATTCAACCAATCACCGTTTGTATGAATTCCGCCGTTTATATAGTCGTTATTATAACTTCCGAAAATATAATCATCGCCTGCTCCGGCTCTAATAGAATTTATCTCATTGTTACCCCTAATTGTGTCATTATAATCCGTACCGTCAACATTTTCCACATTTGTAACCGTACCTGTTTGCTCACTACCTCCACTTAACCAACTATTAATAAATCTGTTTGATGCTATCGTTGTACTATCATAACTTAAAGTATCACTTCCAAGATTTACAACTACTCTCGTATCTGCACCGTCAAATCTAAGAGTATCTTCACCGTTTCCGCCGTCTATAATATCAAGACCCGTACCGGCATAGATTATATCATCGTTTTCTTCACCATAGATTGAGTTATTACCGGCTTTTGCATAAATAGTATCATTGCCATTTTGTCCCCAAATACTATCATTACCTGTACCACCGAAGATTAAATCATTATCATTACCGCCAATAAGTCTATTATTACCGCTTACACCGAAAATAGTATCCGCACTATCTCCGCCGTAAACTATATCATTTCCGCCCATTGCCCAAATAGTATCATTTGCACCATATCCATACACGGTATCGTTGTTAGAAGAACCCACAAAAATATCTGCATAATTTGTCATCAAGAATTGTTCAAAATCAGGGTTTGTTCCATCTTGGTATAAATAGTCATAACTTCCTCTACCATCTGTAATTCTATAAAAGTTATAACTACCGTCAGATAAAGTTGCAAGACCTTCAACGGTAATAGAACTTGTTACCACCGTTTGATTTGATAACGTTAATGTACCTATTCCCGTAGCAAGGGAGTTATAATCTGCTGCCGTAATAGAATCGAATATTACCCTCGCACCTTGATTTGCACCGAGATTATACAACATATCGATAGTATCTTGACCTGCACCACCTATTAAAGTATCAACACCATAGTTATTTGCAGCTCTATCATCCCCAATACCCAAATCATACACGTCGTTTCCTTGTCTTCCTAGTACATGGTCATTTCCTGCATACATAATAAACGTATTGTCACCGTTACTTCCCCATACGATTTGACCTCTGTCACCGTTAAAGTCAAGTACGTTTTCTATATTATATACTTTACTATCACCTGCATTATTATATGCAAGATCAAAGTTAGAAATGGCTCCAGCCATATTTTCCAAGCTAATCCAGTCACCGGTACCGTCTCCACCGTCAATATAGTCGGTACCTGTTGAAAGAAATATGGTATCATCACCCGCACCTGCAAAAATAGAGTTATTTACACCGTGACTTCCACCTAAAGTATCAATACCGCTTGTACCTTTAATATTCTCTATTTGAGATAAATAATCAAAGGATGTTGTAAGAACAGAACCGTCCGTATCAAGTTGATTTACTTTGGAATAACTACCGTTTAAATACGCTCTATCACCGTCTACGTCTGTAAAGGTACTTGTAGCTGATAATACTGAATATATTCCATAACCGTTATTTAATGATATTGAACTATAATCAATCCAATCACCTTCTAAATCTTCACCGTTTGAATCACCGCCTATTAAAAATGCACCGTTAAATGAACCGACTAGAGTATCTATACCCTGTCCACCGTATACGACATCTCCTCTATCTCCAACGGCTACTGTTTTTGCATCAGTAGATGAATAAACGATATCATTACCCGTTCCACCGTAAAGAGTATTTTCACCGCCTGTACCGTATATGACGTCATGTCCACCGTAACCGTAGATAATATTTTTTGAATTATCCCCGGTTAATGTATCGTTATAGTCCAATGTTCCTATGATATTATTGATATTTTTTACATAAGTTTCCGTATTGCCGAATCCATCATCGGTAACCTCTTCAGTAAGAAGATTAACAACGACTCTAGCCGTTGTAGTATCATAAAAACTTATAGTGTTAGTTCCATGGGTTGTAGTACCTGTATATCCCACGCCTGCATCTTTATCACCACCGTCGTATCTATCTATACCACTTCCACCTATTAGCGTATCATCACCTTGACCGCCTACAAGAAAATTAGCCCCTCCTATTCCGTAAATAGTATCATTACCAATATTACCGTGAAGCGTATTATTATTTGAATCACCTCTTAATGTATCGTCTTGCTCTGAACCTAATAGATTTTCTATTTCAAAAATCGTTGTTGTTCCAAGTCCACCTGTAATACTTCCGACCGTCATCGTAGCATCTATGCTTGTAGCAATATCTTCAAAGCTCAACCAGTCACCGCTTACATTATGAGTACCGCCGTATATTGTATCTCCACTGTTTGTAGCTATTATCCAGTCATCACCGCCACCTGCATATAGAGCATTCCAGCCACTAGAACCTTTGATGATGTCATCATAATCGGAACCTGTAATTCTAGTAATTCCATAAAGTTTATCCTGACCTCCAAAACCATTATCCATTACGTTATACGTCGAACCGTTTGCAGTTACACTTAAATCAACATTTATACCGGCTGTTGCCAAAGAATAATTTACCGTATCATCACCGCTTGAGGTATGCCCTGTGATATTACCGTCACCGTCTAAGGTTGCATTTCCACCGAAATACTCGTTATTACCGCCGTTTGCATAAATAACGTCATTTGCATCACCGCCGTATATAGTATCACCGTATCCACTACTTGAATATATTGTATCATTACCGCCGTAAGCTAGTATCGTACTATTTGCACTTGCAAGTCTTAAATCAACAACATCCCTGTAATTTGTAGCTATCAAAACTTCAAAGTGTGTTTTTAAACTATCAGTACCATCCGTTGAACTTACAATAGTTCCGTCAGTACCTGACGGTTGTAAAGTCACGGTAATACCGGACTCGCTTGCAGCATAATATAACGTATCGATACCTGCTCCGCCTGTTATCGTATCATCACCGGTTCCACCTATATAAGTATTGTTACCACCAAGAGTTCCATCTAAGATATCATTATCAGCACCTCCGCTTAACGTATCATTACCCGTTCCACCGTAAACGGTATCATTACCGGCACTTCCAAATAGTTTGTTATTTCCGGACGTACCGTAAATAGTATCAGCACCTTCACGACCGTCTATATAGTCGTTACCTGCTCCGCCTTTAAATATATTGGCATAAGAACTACCGTATAGACTATCATCACCGCCTGTACCTATAACTTTTTGAATATTTAAAAGAGTATCTTCTAGCACGGTATCAGTACCGCTTGGGTCTAAATGATATCCGTTATCTAGTGCTTTACTAAGTCCTAAATCCACTATTACTCTATTTCCGCCGTCACCGAAATCAACACTACTATAATCCATAGTGTTAAATCCATCTCCACCGTCTATATAATCGCTACCTTTTGAAACTACAAAGCTATCATCACCATCATATCCAAAAAGTGAATTTACAACGTCAAAAGCATTATCCCCTTTTAAAGTATCGTCATTTTTAGTCCCTTTTGCATTTTCTATGTGCGTCAAAGTATCGGCATTTGCCGGTGTACCTATTTGCGTAACGCTACCTAGACTTAAATCTATATTCACGGCACTCGTATCGGTTATATGACTATAATCAACCAAATCTAGTCCACTGTTTGATGCGGTTACTCCATCGTATGTACCGCCGTATATTGCATCTCCACCGAGAAGACCTAGTATCGTATCGTTTCCTGCACCGCCGATAAGGGTATTTGTCCCACCGAAACCGAATATTACGTCATTACCTATACCACCGTCTATAACGTTATTTGCACTTGAACCTATAAGCGTATCCGCACCGCTTCCACCGAGTACGTCTTCTACGTTGTAAATAGTATTTTTACCGTAACCTATAGATGTTCTAACATCTAAAGTCAAAGATGTTTCATTGATATAATTAACACTTGTACTATCACTTAAATTTAACGTTACAGGCACTCCGCTATCGCTAAAATCTATCAAATCCCTTGAATTTGCTATCTCAAAAGCACCCTCTGTTCCCGTGCCTCCAAGAGTTGCGTAGCTATCTCCGTATATGACATTATCACCTATTCCGCCACGGAATGTATCGCTTCCTGCACCACCTACTAAGATATTGTTTGCACTTATTCCATAAAGTGTATCATTTCCGGCGCCACCCCAAAGAGTGTTGTTTTGACCGTTACCTTTTATAAAATCGGCCCTATTGGTACCTTCTATATTCTCTACGTTATAAAGTCTCTCTTTATTGCCAAAACCGTCTTCTTGAACCGCCCAAGTAGAATTGTCCAAACCATCTTGAGTCACGCTTAAATCTATAGTAACTCCGCTACCGATACCTGATACGTTATATATAACGGTATCAGCACCCTCACCGCCGTCTATATATTCACTTCCGCCAGATGAATACATAATATCATTACCACCGCCGCTCAATATTGAATTATCGTTATGGTCACCGGTAATAATATCAGCAAGAGCCGTTGCTTTGATGTGTTCAATACCTATTAGTGTATTTGTATATCCGGTAAGCGTAGCAGTACCGGTACTTCCGTTTTCGCTATTAGCGTCTGTATCAAGAGTAACATTAATACCGGATACGACTATATCATCGAAATATGCCCAGTCTTTATTTGCTCCCCCATCAAGCACGTTTGCTCCTAGGCTTCCTTTGAGAGTATCATTACCGTCTCCACCGACTAAAGAGTTTGAATCCGTATTGCCGTAAATAGTATCATCCAAACTAGTACCTATAACGTTTTCTACGCTATCAAGATATTTTGCATTAGTAAAACCATCATTGATTACCCTATAAGTATTAAGACTTCCGTAAGTTTGATTTTTGCTCAAATCAACAATAACACCGGCTGTTCTTCCTGTTTTAGTAAACGTAATAGTATCCGTTCCAGTATCACCCAAGATAGTATCGGTACCTTGACCAAGGACAAAATAATCATTACCGCCTTTACCGTCAAGTATATTATTTTCATCATTTCCTACGATATAATCATTTTTAGTCGAACCTATTACATTCTCTATATTTGTAATAGTATCAGTTCCGTAATTTACATGAATTCTTTGTGCATTTGAATCGGTCAAGTCAACTTTCACACCGCTGTAATAAACGCCATTTTCATAATAAGCAACATCATCGGTATCGTCACCGAAATCAGCCCCTGTCAAATAACTATAATCAACGGTATCGCTTCCGGTACCACCGTCTATTGCATTATTTCCGCTACCTGATATAATGGTGTCATTATCTGCTCCACCTTGTAAATCATTATTACCGCTTAATCCGTTTATAGTATCGTTGCCTGCTCCACCTATCAAAATATTTACTTCATTTACGTTTCCTACTATCTCATCAGCCATAGCAGTACCGATAACGTTTTCCATACCAAAAAGTACATCTGCATTTCCCGTCGCACTCACTATTGCAAGATTTGAATTAAGTCTTGCTATTATCCCGCTACCTGCAATGTTTTCATAACTGACGGTATCATTTCCACTATCTGTGTGTGTTTGAGTAGCTACGATATAATTTCCGCCGTATATTTTATTACTTCCTACACCGCCGAAAATTGTATCATTACCGTCACCGCCATACAAGGTATCACTTCCAAGTGCCGTATATACGCTGTCGTTTCCTCCACCTGCATATATTTTATCATCACCGGTACCTGCATATATAACATCATTGTTTGATACAGAATCAACTCCACCGTCTGTAGTATCGCCGTATATTACGTTGTTTCCGCTAGTTCCTCTTATTGTATCTGTTCCTGCTCCACCGACAAGAGTATTATCTCCGCTATCGCCTACTATAGAGTCGTTATGTGAAGTACCTATAATATTTTCTATATTTACTATTGTGTGTTCATTACCGCTATTTATACTTACCGTTACTGCCGTATCATCGTCTAGCGTCACGGATATACCTTGAGTAAAGCCTGTTGTATCTATCAGACTATAATCAACCGTATCACTTCCACGACCGGTAATACTAAAGCCATCCGTTTCACTTCCGCCGTCTATTTCATCACCGCTAAAGTCTGCTACGCTTTCACCTCTAAACGTATCATTACCCACTCCGCCGAATAACGTATCAGCACCGCTACCGCTATAAATCAAATCATTTCCGGCACCGCCGTCTATGTAGTTTGCACCGCCTATACCGTAAATAGTATCATTTCCACCCATACCGTAGATTGTATTCGCAGAACTATTACCGTAAATTGTATCTGCTCCTCCGCTACCTTTGATATTTTCTATATCTTTGATTTTGTCGTTTGTTGCACTTGCTCCGCTAACCGTAACCGTTGCATAACCGTCATTTGCATTATATGCCACTGCATTATCACCCACCAAATGAGCCGTATTTAGATTTAAAACTATTTTTGTAGCACCGTTTGTACTATAATCTATAGTATCTCCACCGCTTCCTTGAGTTCCACCGTCAATAATATTCGCTTCATTTAGTTTTGTAACAAACGAATCATCATAATCACTACCTACAAGATTTTGGATATTTACCAATGTGTCCGTAACCGTTCCACCTGCAACTGTTTTTTCAACCTCACCTGCATTTAAGTTTGCATTAATTCCTGCTATCAAAGCCGTATAGGTATAAATAGCCGTATTGCTACCCGTACTACCGTTTAGAATATTTGCATTTGCATTTCCTCTAAACGTATCATCACCTGCCGTACCTATAATATTATTGATATTTACGGTACTATCCGTTTTATGTACCGTTGCATTTGTTCTTATCTCTATATTATCGGTATCATCAGATAAATCTGCAAATATATTGTACGTGCTATCTGTAATTGCACTATAATCAACCGTATCGCTTCCGCTTTCAATTGCCGTTACACCGTCCCAAGTACCGCCGTACATAGTGTTCGATGCCCCAAACTTAGCCGCTTCGTCAGCTCCGCTTGCATTATAATAAGTTTTGAATAGGTCATTTCCACTCTCACCTATCATCAAATCACTGCCCACGCCTGCAAATAACGTATCTGCTCCGCTTCCTCCGTTTAGATAGTTGCTACCTGAAACACCGTAAATAGTATCATCACCACCGTGTCCCCAAATAGAGTTATCGGCACCGTTACCTCTTATAGTATCACCTTCTAAGTCACTTCCTCTAACTTGCTCGATACCGTAAAGCATATTGAAACCTTGGTCTGCACTATACGCAAAACCGTTGTAATTATAAGTACCTATTACGCTAGCATCATAATACGCTTCATCTGCACTTTGAATATTTGTTTTACCGTCTAGGTCTATAACAAGCCCTTTGACAGCCTGTCTATAATCAACCATATCAAGTGAGCCGTTATCAGTTGTTTCATCACCGCCGAATACTAAATTCGTCATATTGTCGGCCGCTTCAAATACAAAAGTATCGTTACCTGCTTCACCGTACAGAGTATCTTCACCTATACCGCTTCTTACGATATCATCACCTGCTCCGGCGTACATAGTATCATCTCCGAGTCCACCTCTAAGGTCGTCAGCTCCGGCAGCACCGTAAATAGTATCATTTCCTGTACCGCCATATATGGTATCTACATCTGTAGATGCAGAATTTCTCTCCATAGTTCCAGCGTACATCACGTTATTTCCTGCGATACCGGTGATAGTATCACTTCCACTCATACCGACAAAGACATTTTTACTTTCACTACCAGTTATAATATCTGCTTGACTAGTACCCGTAATATTTTCTATAGAGGTTATATTATGATCAACGCTTCCACCTACGGTCACAACTACTGTAGTACCGTCTTGAAGATTGACTATAATACCGTCCGTTAGTCCAGTATAAACTACCGTATCGGTACCTTCACCACCGTCAACATGGTTACCGGTAGTATTACCGTTAACATTCATATAAACTATATCATCACCGCTTTGTGCATATATTACGTCTATACCGCTACCTGCATAAATACTATCAGCTCCGCCTCCTGCGAATATAGTATTGACTCCGCTACCGCTATAAATAGTATCGCTTTGCGATGTTCCTATCACATTTTCTATACCGTTTATAGAGTCTATTTTGTCGCTGCCGTCAAAACCGTCATTATCTATATCTACAGTTACACTATTTGCACCTATATTTACATAAACCTTGTTGCTATATCCTGAATAATCTACCATATCTTGCCCATTTGTATCGACACCGCTACTTAACCCTCCGTAAATAGTATCATTTGCACTACCTTTCATTACAAAAGTATCTGCACCGATTCCACCTTGAAGAGTATTTACAAGACTACTTCCGGTTATAGTATCATCGCCGTCACCGCCTATTACGTTTTGGATATTTCTGATTACGTCACTATATCCGCTTCCTACTACGTTTGCGGTTTGCTCATCAAGATTTACCACAACCCTACTAGAGCTACCCACATAGGCGTAACTTACCGTATTATTAGTCGTACCGTCACCCCCGTCAAGATAATTATCACCGCTTCTACCCATAAGAGTATCATCACCGAGTCCACCTATTAGGGTATTGTTTTGACCGCTTTTACCGTAAAGTATGTCATTGCCGTCCGTTCCCGTAATATTTTCTATATTTTTAAGTTTATCATCACTAATTCCGCTTCCACCTGCAAAAGTAACCGTTGCATATCCATTGACATCTATAGCATTCAAATCAACAGTGATATTTTGAGTATTATCAAGCTCGCTATAATCCATACTATCACTGTCGCTACTTCCTTCAACACCAGAAACACCGAATCCATCAACCGTATTACCGCCTGTATAAGAAGTTGTAGCCACTTTTACGGTGTCGCTTCCTGCCCCGCCGTAAACCGTATTGACGCTAGTATCATTTAAAGTTATATTATCGTCATTTGCACTTGCTATAATATTTTCTATTCCAAAAAGACTATCAAGTCCGGTAGCGTCACTTTGAGCATATCCCGTAGCAGAGTTTAAGTCGACCATAACATTTGCTAATGCAGAGTCAAAACTTACCCAATCTTGCAAACTGGTATCTTGATGCACGCTTGAGCCGTCCACGTATCCACCGTAAATAGTATCATTTCCCGTACCGCTTATTACCGTATCGCCTGCATCACCGCCGTATATTATATTATCCCCTGCATTTGCATAAATAGTATCACTATCGGCTCCACCGTCCATTATATCATTGCCTGTTCCACCGTAAATAGTATCAGCTCCTGCTCCACCTCTGAGGTCATTTAGCCCTGCAATACCACGTATTAAGTCATTTCCGCTTCCACCGTCTAAGATATTACTATTACCGTCACCTATAATAGTATCATTGCCTGCTCCACCGTAAACATTTTGAATATTTTTAATACTATCTACTACCGCCCCTGTACCTATAGTAACATCTCTAAAATTCGCACCATCAAGTGTAACTACTATTTTTTGACTAGCATTAGCATTACTATAATCCATAGTATTATTACCTGCGTTACCGTCAAATTGATTGGAAACCGTAAAATCAGTACGGAAACTATCGTTACCCTCACCGCCTTTGATGTTTTGAATATTGATAAGAGTATCTATATCACTGCTTCCCGTTACTACGGTTTGAGCAGAAGTTGTACCCAAATCTACGGTCACACCGGCAGTATAATATTCATAGCTTACAAGATTACCGCTACTATTATTGCCGTCTACCGTATTGGCAATATCCCCTATTGCCATTTTGAAAACATCACCGCTACTTCCACCTATAGCATTTTGGATGTTTACCAAAGTATCTTGGTCTCCGGCACTTACATATCCAAGCCCTATTTTAAAATCTACTTCTATACTACTAGCACTATAAGCGTATGTTACGGTGTTATTTCCGGTACCGCCATCAAGGTAATCATTACCTGCTCCACCGCCTAGAGTATCATTTCCATCTGCACCCCTTAAAGTGTTATTAAGCTCATCTCCCACGATAGTATCATGTCCGTCAGTTCCTGTTATATTGTGTATCAAAGTATATGTATCCACTGCACTTTGTGCACCGTCTATAAATATAGTACCGCTATCTGCACTCAAATCAATTCTTACAAAATCTTGTACCGCATTATCTACGGTAATAGCACTATAATCAACGGTATTACCTGCTACGCCGTTACCGTACCCGTCAAAGTGATTATTTCTGCTCAAATGGGATTTAAACGTGTCATCGAAATTACTTCCTATTACGTTTTGGATATTGACCAATGTATCACTACCCATACCTCCACCTATATTTTGAGCGGTTTCAAGTCCCAAATCAACATTAACGGCTGCTATAGCTTCAGAATAATTTACCGTATTTGTTCCGGTACCGCCGTCTATATAATCGCTTCCTGTACCGCCGTAAATCATATCATCGTCTGCACCGCCGTAAATTGAATTACTTCCTGCAACTCCCTTGATAGTATCATCACCTACACTACCACTTAAAGTATTATTGTTGCTATCACCTGTTATAGTATCATCACCGGCACTGCCTGTTACGTTTTCGATATTTTTGATAATATCATCTTCAAGCCCTGCTATAGTAATAGTTACTAATGAACTGCCGTTTAATACTACTTCTATTTTATTTGCACTATCCGTAAGATGTGAATAGTCAGCCGTATCACTTCCATCGCCACCGTCAAATCTATTTGATACCGTAGTATTTGATATAAACGTATCATCACCGCTTCCACCTATTGCATTTTCGATTGACGTTAAGATATCATTATCACCTGTCGCACTTCCACCTGCTCCGAGATTTATAGTCAAACCTGCCGAATAATATTCATAACTAACGGTATCTACGCCGTTTCCACCGTCTATATTATTTGCTATACCTTCGAGAGTACCAACCGCACTTGCCATTTTAATAGTATCTGCGTTTGCCGTACCGATAACATTTGCTATACTTACCAATACATCTTTATCATCGGTTGCGACGATACCTGTTTCATCTTTTAAATCAACTACGACACCGTTTAATGAACTTACATATGAATAACTTACGGTATTACTTCCTGCACCGCCGTCTATATAATCATCCCCGCTACCACCGCTTAGAGTATCACTTCCTAATCCGCCTTCTATAGTATTATCCAAACTATTACCTGTAATCGTATCATTACCGTCGCTTCCAATAATATTTTCTATACCTATAAAAGTATCGGTTGTAACAACTCCATTGCTATTTACGCTAACTGTTGCAAAATCGGTAGTAACAATTTTGTGTATCGCAGCATCACTTACTACTAAAGAACTATAATCAACAGTATCACCGCCTTCGCTATCGGCAACACCGCCGTCAAAGGTATTATTTGCTGCATAGTTTGTTTTGAAAGTATCTGCATGAGAAGAACCTATGACTTTTTCTATATCTATTAGTCTATCGTTTCCTTGAGAAGCACTTATTAGTTGTGTCGTAGATGTTATACCCAAATCAACATTTACCGCATCGCTTGATGAACTATAATCAACCGTATCAAATCCATCTCCACCGTCAATAGTATCATCTCCACCTGCACCGTAGATTCTATCATCACCCAAACCTCCGATGAGAGTATTGACGTCGCTATTACCTGAAATTACGTCATTTCCTGCCGTACCGATAACATTTTCTATATTTTTAACTTTATCATTATCACCGCTAGTAACCGTTACCGTAGCATAAGTGTCTGCTCCGGCTAACGTTATAGTAATAGCATTTGACGCACCTAAAGATGAATAATCTAATGTGTCGCTATCTGCTCCACCGTCTATATCATCTGCTCCGTCATTGTACGTAGTAGCTACGAACGTATCATTTCCGGCTCCGCCTTCAAGTACGTCAACACCGCCTTTACCTTCCAGTATGTCATCTCCTGCCATACCTTCTAGCTTGTTACCTTGGGAATCACCTATCAAAGTATCGTAACTACTGCTACCTTTTATATTGATAATTCCGTATAAGTTATCGGTAGATTCTATATTTGCAGCAAATCCGTCATTTAGCAAAGAGTTAGACTTAATAGCTTGAGCATACGCATTACCGTTTGCATCGGTTGACGTATCGCTTAAATCCACATATACTTTAGCAACATTTGCATAATCTACCCTATTATACTCTCCGCTTGCAACCGTATGTGTAGTTCCGTCAAAAGTTCCTCCGTAATATGTATCGCTACCGTTCGTAGCTACAAACTTATCGTCTCCCTCGGCACCTATAAGGGTATTTACACTACTATTTCCGGTAATACTATCATCATGACTAGAACCTATCACGTTTTCTACGTTTGTGATAGTATCGCTTCCCATACCGCCACCGATAGCCTGAGCCGTAGTAGTAGCTAAATTGACGGTTATTGCACCGCTTGCATCTTCAAAATTTACTGTATTGCCGTCTGCTTCACCGTTTATTACATCATCACCTATTCCGCTATAAATAGTATCGTCTCCCGCACCGCCAAGAAGCTGATTGCTACCGTCAACACCTTTAATAGTATCATTTCCCGCTCCACCGGATAAAATATTATTTTGAGCATCGCCTATGATTAAATCAGCTCCTGCTCCACCTGTAATATTTTGAATATTTTTTATTTTATCCATAGTGCCATCACTAACCGTTACCGTAGAATAGTCTGTACCGTTTAAAACACCCATATCTATAGATATAGTTCTACTACTTGCATAAGCACCGTAATCTACGGTATTATTTGTACCGAATTTACCGTCTATGGTGTCGTTACCGTCATTACCGTCCAAAACCGTTCCGTTTGCTTGTAAAATACCAGTTTTAAAAGTATCGTTACCATTAGTACTTCCAAGCAATACGTCATCTCCGCCGCTACCGACCAACGTGTTACCGTCACCCATATAGCCGTCTAAAGTATTATTTTGGTCGTTTCCACCTATGAAATCTGCTTGAATAGTACCTCTAATATTTTCTATATTTATCAAGCTATCTGATTCCAAACCGAAATTTGCCGTTGAATAACCGTTTACATCCGTATTTGACATATTTAGATTAAGTGCAACAAGCTTTTGGTTATAATATACCCAGTCTCCACTGCTTCCATGGGTTCCACCGTCAAGAGTATTATTTCCGCTTACGCTTATAAGAGTATCATCACCTGCTCCGCCTATTAAGCTATCATCACCTGCTCCACCGTCTAAGATATCATCACCTGCTCCACCGTCCAGTACATTTGCACTACCGTCACCTTTAATAGAGTCATTACCGCTTGTACCAACTACGTTTCTAATATTTTTCACTAAATCGTAAGTATTTGTTATTGAAGAAGACCTTGCATTATCGCTATAAATACTAACTTTGACCTCTTCTTCGCCATCTAAAGTGACACTTATAGCACCTGTCGTAACTTTGCTATAATCAAGTATATCGGCACCGCTTCCACCGTCAACATGATTGATATAATCAGTTCCGCTTCCAAAGAAACCGCCCATAATAAACTTATCGGCACCTGCATCACCGAAGAGGTAGTTATCTCCTTGATTTCCGTATATCGTATCGTTACCTGTTCCACCGTATATTTCATTTGCGGTCGTACTTCCTATCAATACGTCATCATTGATAGAACCTTGAATATTTTCAAAATTATATATTTTACTTGCATTAGAATTTCTTATGCCGGTATTTGCACTATAGGTCACGCTATCAATAACAACATCGGCATTTCCTATATTTACGCTTATACCGCTAACTCCTGAAACACTTGCGTATGAAACCGTATCGTTTCCGATACCGCCGTCAAGATAATCAGAACCTCTACCGCCGTCTATAGTATCTTCACCTTTTTGTCCAAAAATAGTATTGTTATAGTCATTACCGGTAATAGTATCATCTGCATAAGTATCAAGATTACTACCGTAAATATTTTCAATACCTATCAAAGTATCTATATCATCGGTCGGCTCAAAAGTATCCGATGAATTGCTATCTACAGTTGCAAGTCCGGTACTTAAATCTAGTTTGATTTGTTGTCTATTACCATAGTCTGCCCAGTCACCGTTAGTACCGTTACCGCCTATCAAAAGGTTACTACCTGCATATCCGTTTAAAGTATCGTCGCCTTCCCCGCCTATTAACGTATTACCATCGCTATTACCGGTAATAATATCATTACCTTGCGAGCCTTCTACAACATTGATATTTTTTATATAATCGGCACTACCGCCCGTTACGGTAATTGATGAAACTGTTTGAGAAGCTCCGTTTTCGTCGTTGTATGTAGTAGTTTGGCTCAAATCTGCTACGATAAAATTTGCCGAGTCAAGATTACTATAGTCTATTTTATTATTTCCTGTTCCACCATCTACAAAATCACTACCGCTCACTTTTCCGTAAACGGTATCATCACCCGTACTACCGTACAAATAGTTTGAGCCGCCTATACCGTATATGATATCATCGCCTGCTCCACCGTTTATCATATTTGTATTTGTATCGCCTTTTAGCGTATCTGCTTGTGATGAACCTATTAAGTCGGCAAAATTCGCCAAATAATCTACACCGTCACCCACGGTATCTTGTGTCTGACCTTGTAATCCCAAATCAACGACAACGCCACTAGCTGCACCGCTATAACTAACGGTATTCGTTCCACCTGCACCGTCAAGAGTATTGTTTGTTTCATTCCCTTGAATCGTATCGTTACCTGCACTTCCAAGAACATTTTCAATACTATATAATCTATCCGTATAATCATTAGCTCCGTACGTTACGATACCTGAACCGTAAGTAGCACCTCTTAGATTGACTATTGCTTTATCTGCATCAAAATAACTTACAGTATCGCTACCTTCACCGCCGTCGATAGTATCGTTTCCTATACCGCCCGTTATCGTATCGTTGCCGTCTTCACCGTATAGTTTATCGTTACCTTCACCGCCGTAAATAAAATCTTTACCTATTCCGCCGTATATAGTATTTAATACAGAGCTACCTATCAAGGTATCATCACCGCTACCTGCGACTATATTTTCAAAATTTGTTATCGTATCCGTACCTATAGTAGTACCTGATGCTTGATTGGTGGTATATGTAATCGAATTTAAAGTTACCTCAGCACCTATGTTTACTACTACTTTAGCTCCAGAATTTTCAAAGCTTACGGTATCAAGACCGTCATGACCGTCAAGTATGTTATTACCGCTATCACCTTCTATCGTATCATCACCTTGTGAACCTAAAATATTATTGATATTTCTTATGGTATGGTGATTTGTAGTCGCGCCCACCGTAACTCCGCTATATGATGTCCCCATTAACCTCAAGGCTACACCGTCCGTCAAAGCACTATAATCTATAGTATCACCGTTTGTTTGAGATGTGATACCTCCGTCAATCACTACACTGCTGCCGTCAACTCCGTTTTCAAAAACAAATCTATCATCTCCGGCTTCACCGAAAAGTCTATCGCCGCCTTCACTTGCATAAATAGTATCACTGCCTGTTCCACCTTTAAGGGTATTTTTACTTGTATTCCCTCTTAATGTATCATTTCCTGCTCCACCGGTTAAGTTTTCGATACTATTTATCGTATCCGTTTTTTGTAAAACAGGAGTTGCATCAGAGTTATAAACACTTATAGTACTATTACTCAAATCCCCTATAACTTTATACTCACTATCGGTAATTCCGCTATAATCAATAGTATCACCGTTTATTTCATCGGTAGTTCCGCCATAATAAGTATTGTTTCCATCATTGTATGAACTTATAAATAAATCATCACCAGTTTCACCGTAAAAAGTATCATTTCCCGTTCCACCGGTAAACGTATCGTTTCCCGCACCGCCGTATATGGTATCGTTACCGTTACTACCAATAAAAGTATCGGCATAATTACTACCTTTTAGCTGTTCTATACCGACCAAAGTATCGCTTCCGCCGTTACCGTTATCATATACTTGACCGTTTGCTAATGATAAATCTACTTTGATTCCGTTGTAAGGGTTTATACTATAATCTGCAATATCTATAAAAGACTCAGTAACCGATGTGATATTATTAAGAGCTAACGTATCCACACCGTCATTTGTCTCTACGTATAATTTATCACCGTCATTGACTATATAACTAGTCGTAATACTACTGTTAGCTTTAAAAGTATCTTCCAAAGCATTAAGAACATCAGCCTTTGTATCTCCGCTTTGTGCGGTATAACTAATAGTTTGCCCCTCTATTGCAAAACTATATACGGTACCTACGACAATAGCTCCAAGTGTAAGCTCAAAACCGTTTAAACCGCCTATTAAAGTGTTGTTTCCTCCACGACCTGATAGCGTATCGCTACCGTATCCTCCGCTTAGAATGTTATTATCGGTATTACCGTAAATTGTGTCGCTGCCTGCACCGCCTGCTATATTTTGAATATTTTTGATAGTTAGCATACCGTCATTTGTATCTTGTGCATCCGTAATAGCCAAATCAAGTTCAATATCTTTAGAAGTATAAGCAAAGCTTACGAAGTCACTTCCGCTTCCACCGTCAATATAATCATCTCCTCCAAATCCTAAAAGCGTATCATCTCCGCTTCCGCCCACAAGAGTATTTCTTCCGCTATTACCGGTAAGCGTATCATCTCCGCTTCCACCAACTATACCGTTAATATCGATAAACGTATGCGTTCCGTAAAAAGAATTGATATATTTTGCACCGTCGTTAATATCTATATTTAAATCTGTTGTAGCACCACTATAATCGACAGTATCACTACTTGTAGAACCGCCTTGGTAATAATCACTTCCTTGACTTCCTATAAACCAATCATCACCTATGCCACCCATAAAAGTGTCATCTGTAGTGCTACCTTTGAACGTATCGGCATAATCACTACCTATGATAGTATCTATACCGTCAAGCTTATCTCTTCCGCCAAGACCGTCATCTGTAACTTGAAAATTAATCTGAGTTAAATCTATGTCTATACCGCTTGTAGATGTTTCATAACTAGCTACATCCGTACCTATACCGCCGACAAGAGTATCATCACCTGCACCGCCTATAAGAGTATTGTCACCGGCATGACCTCGTAAAATATTATTATTATGGTCACCGATAATAGTATCATCATATATAGTACCGGTAATATTTTCTACACCTGTTAGTTTATGTGAATTTACGTCATTTAATGTAGCCTGTACCGTTTCATTACCATCCAATTCAATAACCAATCCTCTAGTAGGCGTACCTAAATCTACAACACCGCTAAAATCAACCGTATCACTTCCTAGTCCACCTATTAAGGTATCGACACCATGGTCTTTTGAAGTAATTAAAAATAAATCATTATCAGCCCCACCGTCATGCACGTTAGAACCTGCACTACTATAGAACGTATCATCTCCTACACTACCTCTAAAAGTGTTATTATCACCGTTACCGCTAAAAGTATCTCCATAATCCGAACCGTAAATCTCATTTATATCTATAAGTTTATCGGAACCTCCGTCACCGTCTCTTACTATTTGATTAGTTTGTGTCATATCAACATAAATAGACACACTTGTCGGTTTATAATAAGCTATATCTATTCCGCTTCCGCTTCCTATCAAGGTATCATCACCGCCGGCACCGTATAAAGAATTGTTACCTGCCGTTCCACCGTCAAGAATATTTGTATTACTATCACCGTAGATAGTATTATCTGAACTATTTCCTATAACTTTTTCTATACTAAACAATACATCGTTTTCATCATCCGTATCAAAATCACCGTTACTGTTTGTATCTATTCTTGATCTATTTTCCCCTAAGTTTACGAATGCTATTCCTGTTCTGCCGTTCAAATCAAAAGTATCGATACCGTCACCGCCGTAAACTGTATCATTTCCGATACTACTAAATACTATATCATCACCTAGTCCGCCGTATATCGTATCTATTCCGGTACCGCCTGTTATCGAATCAGCACCGCTTCCACCGCTTAAAGTGTTATTTCCTGCCGTTCCAAAAATTGTATCGTCACCTGTACCACCGTCAAGGATATTATTAAAACTATCTCCAGTTAAAGTATCGTTATTACCGGTACCGATAATATGAGATACGTTTTGAATAGTATTTGTATTACCGCCGTCTTTAAGCACTATATTTATCACATTAGTACCGTCTAACGTTACGTCAATTCCACCTGTAGTACCATTTATATCACTATCGGTTACTTGACTATAGTCTATCGTATTTGTACCGCTTATACCGTAAAAAGTATCATTACCCGTAGTACCTAGAGCATCATTTGAAGAAACTACAAAAGTATCGCTACCGCTACTTCCATACACCGTATCGCTATCGCTACCGCTAAATACCGTGTTATTATAACTTGTATAATCAATACCGTTTTCATCTATTCTTGAAGTATATATTACGTTTGCACCGCTTCCTGCATATATCGTATCATTTCCTGCACCAAGCTCAAAATACAAAGTATTAGCATCTACTCTTGTGGTGCTTCCTTGAATAATATCTACATTATTCGTAGCTATAATTTTTTCTATATCCACAAGCGTATCTTTACCTACATAACCGTTATTTTGTACTTGCTCCGTAGCTAATCCTAGATTTACTTTAATTCCATTTAAACTACTTACGCTACTATAATCAGCCGTATCAAAATCAGATCCACCGTCAAGTTTATTATTACCTGCACGACCCACTAACGTATCATCACCGGCCAAACCGCTTAACGTATTATTACTACTATTACCGTATAGTTTATCGTTACCTGCACCACCCTCGACATTTTCTATATTTGTTATTTGTACTTTACCCTTACCTGTATTTTGAATACCGCTATCAGCTAAATCAAGGGTAACGTTTGTAGCACCGCCGAATGCAAAACTTACAAAGTCGGTACCGCTTCCACCGTCTATAACGTCTAATTCATCATTGCCGTTATTACCGTTTGATAGCAACGTATCATCACCGTCACCGCCTATAAGTACATTTGAACTACTTGTTCCCGTAATAGTATCATCTCCGCTTCCGCCTATAGCACCCTCTATACTAATAAACGTATCACTACCGTAAGTCGGGCTTATACTCACCGCAACTCCTGAAACTCCGAGATCGATATTCAAATCCTCTGTAGCATTGGTATAACTAGCTACGTCTATGCCGTCACCGCCGTCTAGCGTATCATTCCCACTACTTCCCACTATCGTATCATTTCCCAATCCACCGTAAAGCGAGTTCGAAGCACTATTGCCGGTAATTATATCTTTATGGTTACTTCCTATTACGTTTTGGATATTTACCAACACGTCTTTGACCTTAATAGCCCCTACCGTATAAACCTCTTGAATACCTGATTTACTTAAATCTACCGTTACCTCGTTTGATGCATCACTATAATCTACGGTATTTACACCGCTTCCACCGTCGAGATAGTTTGTCCCTGCACCGCCGCTTAGGGTATCATCCCCTGCACCACCGGTTAGAGTATTGTTTTTACTGTTTCCTTTTAGGGTACTATCCAAATCACTAGCGATAATATTTTCTACGTTATAAACTCTATGTGTTGCGATACCGTCTTCATAAGCCCTTGATTCGTTACCGTCCTCCGCAAGAGTTAAAGCAATCTGTGCATTTATACTAGAAAAATCCAATGTGTCACCGAATATTTCGCTATCACTTCCACCGTCTATAAAATCACTACCGCTACTAGCTATTATTTTATCATCACCGCTTTCACCGTATATATAATCATTTCCGCTTCCACCGCCTAGCGTATCGTTACCTATACCACCCCAAAAAGTATTTGACATACTATTCGTATCATTGGAGATAATAGTATCTGAATAATTACTACCTTTTATATTTTCTATACCCTCTAAAGTATCGGTTTGAGAACCTATAAGAGCAGTGCCGTTTCCACTATTATCAAGAGCTATTTTTACACCGAAACTTGCACCGCTATAATCCACTAAGTCGCTTCCGTCACCACCTAAAATAGTGTTGTTTCCGGCATTCCCCATAAAATAATCATCACCGTCGCCACCGTCTAAAACATTTGCTACGTTACTTCCTATTATGGTATCGTTTAAATCAGTCCCTATAATATTTTCGATATTCAAAATAGTATCGGCAGTAGAATTACCTTTATCAACAATACCTGTTAATAAATTTGCATTAATTGCGTTTAATGAATAACTATAATCAACCGTATCCGTTCCACCAAGACCATTTATAGTATTTACACCTAGATTTCCGGACAAGGTATCGTTTTTTGAAGTACCAATAAGATTTTGGATATTTGAAATAGTATCAATACCGCCTTTACCGGTATCTTGAGCATTGGTATCATATAGTTTAACAGTTACCCCTGTAGTCGTAGCATCACCTATTGCTATCACATCCTCATAACTTAAAGTATTAGTTCCCGTTCCTCCGTCTATCAAATCATTACCGGTACCACTATGTATTAAATCATTACCACTTCCGCCATAAAGACTATTTGCCCCTCCGACACCCTTTAGAGTGTCGTTTCCTGCCATACCGTATATGGTATTATCTACACTTGCAGAACCTATAATAGTATCTCCAAATGCCAATAAATCGGTACCTTTAATCGCTTCAATATTTATTAGCTTATCGGTTCCTTGACCTATTACCCAACCTTCATCCAAATTTGCATTGATTGCATTGCTAGTATAAGAACTATAATCAATAATATCGCTGCCGCTTCTTCCGTCAAATGTATTGTTCGTATTATCGGCACCGCTAAAAGTATCATTATAATCACTTCCTATTACATTTTCAATACTTACCAATCTATCGGTACCACCTGCAGATGAAGCATCACCCCAAGATTCACCTAGTGTCATGGCATCGGGGCTTAATAATCTCACCGTTACACCGTTTGTATCTGTTAAAGCACTATAATCAATGGTATCGGTTCCGGTACCTCCGTCTATATAGTTACTACCGTCTCCGCTTCTAACGGTGTCGTTTCCTGCTTCACCGTATAATGAGTCATCACCGCTTTTGCCGTCAATAGTATCGTTTTCTGCTCCACCTAAGATAATATTGGCTATATTACTACCGCTTAACGTATCTCTAAAAGTACTACCTTCAATATTTTCGATATTGACCAAAGTATCATTGCCTGAACCGGTAGCAGTTCCTGCTATTAAATCTATAATAACACCTGCGCCCGCGTTTGACGAAACAAGCTGATTATAAGATACCGTATCGTTTCCTTCACCGCCGTCAACTAAGTCATCACCGAGTCCTGGAGCTATCGTATCATTACCTTTACCACCGTAAAGGCTATCATCTCCGCTTTGTGCTATAATACTATCCGTAGTAACACCGCCTATTACCGTGGTATCGATATCTCCGGTACGGATAATATTATCGTTCAAATTTGTAGCTAGTACGAAACCGTCTGCATATCCTCCCACTTCGGTATATTTGTAGCTTAAAGGAGTATCCAAGTCAACTTCTTTGATATTTACGCCGTAAGTCTTTTCAAAGGTAATACTAGTTATTACAGGCTCTTCCGCATTGACTTGTTGAGCAACATCTAGATTATCAAGACTCCATACGGATTCTGCTTCTATGGTCATAGCAAAATTTGTCGATACGCTTGTTTCATATTTGATAGCGAAATTTATTTCACCGTTATTTTCATTTACCGTAAAACCACCGGTCAAATCATCGGCTTCATTTATAAGCCAAACTCCACCGCCTTGTGACGTACCGCCTACGATTGAAACACCGCTTGGAACACCGCTTACTTTGATTACGGTTAGTCCAAATCCTGCCGGTTGGGAAGGAGAAAGTTTAATAAGTCTTGAAGTATACGTTTCACCGAAAAACGTAGGATTGTCTGCCGTTATGACGGATTGATTTGCAACGAAACTATTCGCCGATCTATAATCAACATCTTCTGCATTAGTTTGCTTTTGAAGTTCACTTAAAGCAGGATTACTAGGGTAATCATTAGCATATACTCCCCCTCCCCCTCCTGTTACGAATAAAGTGGTAGCAAGACCGCTTCCTGTTATTTCATCGGTCACCTCTATATGCTGAATATCAATATCAAACGTCAACGTAGGAACGACACCCTCAACTTTAGAATTTTTAGCACTTGTCATAGGATTTGTCGGAGCATCCGATGTATATTTGTTCTCTACTACTTCAGGTATCTCTACCGGAGGCTCCGCAAATTTCAAGGCATCATCTGCATCAGCGGTTTTTGTCGCTTCGTCAATGTACTCTTGTTGAACTACCATCTGAGAAACTTGCTTTAAAGTCTCCTCAAGTTCTTCAACTATTTTTTTTACATTATCCTCTCTTTGAATATCTGCTTCAACGGGTAACGATGTAAAAGGCAAATCATTAACTTCTTCTATTTGAGACAACACTTGACCCAAACTAAAAGTTTGCCCACCTACACTCATAAAGCCCGGAGGGTTGTCGCTATATCCCATCAATGCCATGGATACGAAAGTCATTAAACCGCCACTTGGTAACTGCACAACTATATCACCGCCTACGAGTCTATATTCCAAACTTTCTAAATCAAGACCGTCCACATTAAACTCTACCTGATCCCCTGGACGTACATACACGGCAACATTCTGCCCTTTTGCAGGTTCTTTTTTTATCGTTACTTTTTTAGCTTGGTAAGAGAGTATATCTTTGTCACTCATCAACACTTCGGCAGTCTGAGGATTTGGATTATTTAACGTTTGATTTTCTTGTGGCATAGCTATTTTCCTTTGTGTAGTATAACTATGTTTATAATACTAAAATAATAATTAATTAATGCTTAAATAAAAAAGTTACAAAAACAAGACAAAATGGGCTTTTATGGGACAATTTTTATCCTCTTTAGAAGGCTTATCGATAATAAATATTATTTATAAGTTATAATAGTTATTTTCTACTACTTGGATGATAACCACTATCAATAACCTTAGTCATATTGACTATTTTTATATCACTTTTTTTATTTATACAAAGCATATTTATTGAAATAAAATTTCCTATTAAATTCTCTTGTAGTTCATAAAAATTAGCAGAATTAAAAAGTTTCGGTAAATGCCAATACAACTCATAATCCAAAGACCATAAATACTCTATCAACTCTTTTGATTTTTCTACGCGATCGTTTTCAAGGTAAAGTATCGGTGAATGTCGGGAAATTATGTTTACTGCACCTTTTAGCACATCAAGCTCCATCCCCTCAACGTCAATTTTGATAAGCTTACATGAGTCTATTTCCAAACAATCATCAAGTTTGACGAGTTGTACTTTTTCACCTTGAATATCTTCTTCAACGCTTACTCCACCGAAGTTATTACTAGACTCATAATCCATGCTAGGTATATAAACATACCCTGTAGTCGCACCCACAGCCGTATTAAACGCATATACGTTTCGTAGAGAATTCAAAGCGATATTGGCACACAATGTCTGATAAACAATTCTTTGGGGTTCAAAAGCAAAAACTTTACCTCTCAATCCAACTTTTTGAGCCATCATTATGGTATGAGTTCCTATATTTGCACCAACTTCCACTACGGTATCGCCGGACTTACAAATTTGAGCCAAAAAACTAGCTTCATCTCCGCAATATTCACCGTACAAATCGATAGATTTACCCACATACATATCATGTTTGTTATAAAGACAATATCCGTATTTCGACTTTTTCAGTCTATTAAATCCACTGTCGTCTATCAAATTTATATTATCGTTTTGCATATTTCATCCTCTATTTTTTCAAACACTTTTTTCCAGTCGTTTTGACTCTCTTGATTTATTATTTTTATACTTGGGTACCATCTAGTACTTTTTGCATTTTCTAGCCATCTCCATTCTCTATATCGTGGAAGCAAAAGATAGGCTTTTTGGGACAAAGCTCCTGATAAATGGGCAAGTGAGCTATCTATTGAGAGTATCAAATCAAGCTCTTTTACTATTGAAGCTGTGATACTAAAATCATCCAAAACATCTTTCAAATCTATCAAATTACCTTTTTTTGGAAGCTCGGAAAGATTATCTTTTTGTATAGAATAAAAATATATATTATCAAATTTATCGATTAATCTTTCAAAATACTCATAAGGGATTGAACGATTTTTATTGTTGAGATGGTCGCTATTACCGCTCCAACAAAAACCTATTTTAAATCTTTTTTTATCAAATTCAATAGGTGATTTTTGTAGTGTTTTTAGATACGGTATTTTTATATCTTCAAATACATCCACACCGCCTAACATTCTAGGCAAATCCATCAATGATACATAATAATCCACATCATAAAGCACATCTTTATCACCGCATATTTCAACCCAAGGAAAACTCTCGCCCATAAGTTTTTTAAGCGGTTCTCTCACGGCAAAATAGACCTTCTTCGCATCTTTTAGATAGTGTAAAAACCTGCAAAACTGTATATTATCACCAAATCCCTGTTCACCTTGAACCAAAATAGTCTTACCTTCTAAATCTTCACCGTAATAATAAACAGAGCTATAATTTGGCTTATTTAGAGGATTTTTTGCTTCAAATCTATACTTATACAACTCCCATCCGGCTTTATAGTCACCCCTTTGCAACAATGCCAAAGATTTGGCAAATAAACAATCTTTGTAATCAGGTTTTATTGCCAATGCCCTATCAAAATAAAGCAAAGCTTTTTTGTTTTTTAGTATCTTATGATATGCCAAACCTATCCCGTATAAAGCCTTATAGTAACTCTTGTCTTGTTTGATTACTTTCATATAATACTTTATTGCAAAGCCGTATTTTTCCACGCTTATATACAAATTCCCAAGATTATACAACGTATCCATATCATTATAATTTATAGTTATCATATCTGCATACAAAGAAAATGCTTTTTCGTATAGTTTTAGATTTTTATAGCAAATTGCTAGATTTAGTTTTGTAGCATAATGTTTTGGACTTAGTTTATTTGAGGATTCAAGATGTATTTGTGCGTTTGCAAACTCTTCTAATTTTAGATACAAAACTCCAAAATTGAAATGGATAAGCTGATTGTTTTTGTCTATTCGTAAAGCTTGTTTATAAAGTTCTTTTGCTTTTTCGTAGTTTGATTGTAGAAAATGGATATTCGCACTATTACCGAATATAAAAACAAGTTCTGCTTTTGAGTTTTGTTTTGATAGTTCTTTTTGATATATCTCAAGAGCGGAAGAAAAATCTCCCGACTCTTGATATTGTAAGGCTTTTTGTAGGATTTGTTTTATCAACTCTTAAACCTATTTAAAATGTTTTAGATGCCTTTTTGTGCTCTACAAACTCTTCGTAACTTCCTTTGAAGTCTATAATAGTTCCGTTTTCTTGTATCTCTATGATTCTATTTGCAAATGCGTCTAGCAACTCCCTATCGTGAGAAACACAAATACAACCACCTTCGTAGTTATACAAAGCTTCACCAAGAGCAATAATAGCCTCTAGGTCAAGGTGGTTGGTAGGTTCGTCAAGAAGCAAAAAGTTACCTTGTTCTAGCATAATTTTACTAAGCATCATTCTGTGTTTTTCACCACCGCTACAACTTTTTACGAGTTTTTCTTGTTCTTGACCGTTAAAAAGCATTCTTCCAAGACAATTTCTAATCTCACCTATATCAGCTTCTCTATCGAAGTTTCTCAACCAATCATAAAGTGTAAAATCACCTTTGATTATATCGGTAGTATTTTGCGGGAAATAGCTTGTAGTTATAGTAGCCCCCCATCTTACTTCACCGGCGTCTGGCTTAATATTGCCTATCAATATCTCACAAAGCGTAGTTTTACCCACACCGTTGTGTCCTATAAGAGCTATTTTATCACCCTTATCGAACATAAACGAAATATTATCAAGAACTTTTACACCGTCATAGCTTTTTGAGATATTTTTAACCTCTAACACCTCTTTACCTGCTTCTCTTTTTTGTTTAAATACTATGCTCGGGTCTCTTCTGCTTGATACTGAAATAACTGAAATATCAAGTTTTTCAAGTTGTTTTTGGCGACTTGTAGCTTGTCTTGCTTTTGAAGCATTTGCACTAAATCTTGCGATAAATTTCTCCAACTCCGCTTTTTCTTTTAGTTTTTTGTCACGGTCGATTTGAGCTTGTTTTGCTACCAAGGTAGAAGCTATGTACCAATCATCGTAGTTACCGCTAAACTCTCTAATTTGTTTGAAGTCAACGTCAAGAATATGCGTACATACCGCATTTAAGAAGTGTCTATCGTGAGATATAACTACCATAGTACCTTCATGATGTTGAAGTTGGTTTTCAAGCCATCCGATAGTCTCTATATCAAGGTTGTTCGTAGGCTCATCTAGGAATAAAATATCAGGTTTTGGGAAAAGAACTTGAGCTAGTAATACCTTAAACTTATCACCGCCAGTGATAGTGCTCATCAAATCCTGATGCTGACTAGCAGGGAATCCCAAATCTTCAAGAATTTTTGTGATTTTTATATCATATTCATAAGTAGGGTCTTCTTCACAGCAGATTATCTCTAGTTCTGCAAGACGGTTGTTCACTTCATCCGTAAACTCTTCAGACATATATAGAGTCTCTTTTTCTTTGATAGCATCATATAATTTTTTGTTACCGTATAAAACAGCATCAAAAATAGTAAAGTTTTCATAAGCGTATTGATTTTGGCTCAAAACTCCTACTTTTTTACCTCCGGCGATTTGTACTTCACCTTCCGTAGCATCTTCTTCACCGCTTAGGATTTTTAGAAATGTTGTTTTTCCAGCACCGTTTGCACCGATAAGACCGTATCTTTTACCTGCATCTAGTTTTAGATTTATTTCAGCAAAAAGTACCCTAGGTCCAAAAGCTTTTTTCAAGTTAACGACTTGTACCATTAGTTCTCCAATAATATTATATTTGCGTATTGTATCATAAATTTGATTAGAAGGAAGAAGTGTTCCAAAGTGCAACTCTAAAACACTTCACTAAAAACAGGTTTTTTATTTTTTGCAAAAAAATCATCAGTTACTGAAGTCAATTTTTTATCTATTATTTTAGAATCTATCGTAAAACATTTATCATATTTCACAAAAGATTTAAGCTTTAAAGGCTCCTTTAAATCATTTTCAAATATTT
>DYJR01000080.1 GCA_020723015.1 Arcobacter nitrofigilis | reverse complement strand
TTCTTATTTCAAAGACAACTTAAAAAATTGCACTTCAGATTTAAATTTTGGCTTGCAAGCGGTGTAACCAAATCAGCACATAGCGGAGAACAACTTGCAAATCAAACAACAACAGCTATGGAAGAGATTAATGCCCAAGTAAGCCTAATCAATGAAGCAATAGCCGTTATTGATCAAATTGCATTCCAAACAAATATCCTATCCCTTAATGCCGCAGTTGAAGCAGCAACAGCAGGAGAGGCCGGTAAAGGATTTGCCGTGGTTGCGGGGGAAGTGCGAAATCTTACTTCAAGAAGTGCAGAAGCTGCAAAAGAGATAAAAGAGATAGTGGAACGTGCAACATCTAAAGCGAATCAAGGTAAAGCAATAGCTAATGATATGATTCAAGGATACACTGAATTAAATAAAAACATAAATCAAACCATAACCCTTATATCAGATATTGAACACGCTTCAAAGGAACAATTAGCAGGGATTGAACAGATTAATGATGCAGTTACAAGACTAGATAGACAAACTCAACAAAATGCGTCCGTCGCATCTCAAACTCAAGATGTAGCATCTTTAACCGATAAAATAGCAAAACTCATAGTTGATAGTGCCGATTCAAAAAAATTTCGTCGGCAAGAATGAAGTACAAAGCAGAAAATTTAGATAATAAAAAAGGGAGAGTGGAAATCCACTCTCCCTTTTTAAATCTTTAAAGTAAGATTAGCAAGATGGAACATTTCCTGAATCGCTAGCATAGTTATGTAAGAAATCAAATAACATACCTTTGTATTTGTCACCTTTACCGTCTACGAAATCCGGAGCAACAGCCGGGCAGATTTTGTTTATTTCTTGGCTTAATTTACCGCTATCTTTAATCTCTTTCCACTCATCTTGAGTATGAGCAGCAGCTACTTTCGCACCTGTTGCATTACAAGGACCTTTTAAATCTTTGTTAAATAATTTTTGTCCCTTATCAGGGTTAGCACTCGCTACAGTAGCACTTAAACCTAAAACTAAAGCACTTGCCATAGCTATTTTTAGTAATTTACTCATTACAATCTCCTTATTTTTTTGGTATGGGGTATTATAAACTAAATAAAATAAAAGTTAAATTAAAAGTATGATATTATTTGCTTTTATAATAAACGGATTTAAAAATGAAACATTATCAACTAAAAGCTATCATAAACTATCTAAAAAACTTCAAAAATATCAAACATATCAAACGAGTTCAAAACAATACTATCAAAGTAGAGTTTGACAATAGGAACATTATCTATTTTGATTTGACAAAGGGTTCTACAAATATTTTCAAATCAGACAATGCTTTAGAGTCAAAATCATTCAATGCCCCTTTTGATACGATACTACAAAAAAAACTCACCAATTCATCCATAGAAAATATAGAATTGGTAAATAACGATAGGTTAGTAAGATTTACTCTCAATGTCAAAAGTAGTTACAAACAAGAAAAAGTCTATTTACAACTTGAATTTACGGGTATCCATACAAATATAATAATACTTGACTCAAATATGGTAGTAATAGAAGCCCTTAGACATATAAGCGAAAATATATCATCAAGGATAGTAAAAGTGGGTCAAAAGCTTGAAGAGATACCCACCAACCCCTTTAATCCAAAAGAAGAAGATATAGATGATATTGAAAAGTTTTTGTACGACAACTACAAGCAAAAAGAAGAAAATGGGCTACAGCAACAAAAAAAATCAAAAATAAATATCCTAAAAAAAGAGGAATCTAAACTTCAAAAAATTATAGCATCGCTCCCTAGCCTAGAGGAGCTTGAAAATGATGCTATGTCTATTTCCAATGATGCAAATATACTTTTGGCAAACACTCACGCTATAAAACCCTATGCAAAAGAGGCAGTTTTATACGACTTTGAAAACAATGTCAAAAAATTTGATTTATCGCAAGTATCAAACGTATCAATATATATAAATAAACTTTTTGCTCAAGCAAAAAAACTAAAACAAAAAGCAAAAAACCTACACATAGAAAAAGAGAATTTAGAACAAAAACTTGAGTTTACTCAAAAAATGATAGAGGTTGTAAATAATTGTAAAAGTATAGATGAACTTGAATTTTATATGCCGAAAAAAGAGAAAAATCAAACTAAAACAAAAAAAGAGCAGTTAAGTCAAACTTTTTTTATAGACGGATATAAAATCATGCTAGGTAGAAATGAGCGTGAGAACATAGAACTTTTACAAAACGCAAAAGCCGGTGATTTTTGGTTTCATTTAAAAGATTGTCCCTCTGCTCACGTAATAGTTCCGACTCAAAAAAAAGAGTTACCTCAAAATATAATAGAACAAGCTGCCGTTTTATGTGCAAAATTTAGCTCACCTTTCGGGGGCGATTATAATGTGGACTACACCCAAAGAAGGGAGCTTAAAATCCAAACAAAAGCGAATGTTTTGTATAATAACTACAAAACAATAAAAGTAAGGGTAGATTGATGTGGGATATTATAAAGTCTAGTTCCGAGAGGATTAAGACAAGTTTTATTATGTTGGGTGTGGTATTATTAGTCGGTTTTATCAATTCCCATTTTGTTACTTGGGTTGCATTCGGTGCATTAGCACTTATTGGATTGAAAGAGATGATGAATCTGACACAAATCAATGATGAAAAACTCTATATATATGCAGGGTTTATTTGGTTTTTTGCATATTTTCATCCACATCCTCAAGATTTGGTTTTTGTGGTATTTATTGTATTTGCCTCTATTTTGGCATATACTCAAAATTTTGATAAAAAGCTATTTGTCCCTATGTTTTATCCTATGGTTCCCTTTTTATTTCTTTTAGCACTTTATTTCGACTACGGTATGATGGTTTTATTATGGCTTATGCTAGTGGTTGCCGCAACGGATGTGGGAGCTTACTTTGCAGGGAGAAGACTAGGTAAAACAAAGTTTTGCGAAACATCACCGAACAAAACAATGGAGGGTGTAATAGGCGGGGTAATACTTGGAACACTCATAGGTTTAGTGTTTTTCTTCCTTAACTTCTCAATAATCACGATTTTAGCAGTCTCTTTTGTGGTGAGTATTTCAAGTGTCTTTGGAGATTTGTTTGAAAGCTACCTAAAAAGAACGGCAGGTGTCAAAGATAGCGGCGATATATTCCCCGGTCACGGCGGGGTGCTAGATAGAGGAGACGGGTATTTCTTCGGTAGTATCGTGATGTATGTTTTATTAAAGGCTTTTGTATGATAATACTAGGTTCTACCGGCTCAATAGGTGTAAATGCTCTAAAAATCGCAAAAAGATTTGATTTAAGCATAGAAACTTTGGTAGCTGGGACTAGCATAGATTTATTGAACGAACAAATTGCGGAATTTAGACCTGAGCGTGTAGTAGTAGCCAACGAAAACGATATATCAAAGGTAAATCATCCAAATGTCACCGCAGGTACAAGTGCCATAATAAAAGCGGTAGAGGAGTCGTCATCGCAAGTAGTAGTAAATGCTTTGGTCGGTTTTCTTGGACTTGCACCTACGATAACCGCCATAAAACAAGGCAAAACAGTAGCCTTGGCAAACAAAGAATCACTAGTGGTTGCCGGTGAGTTCTTGGATATAAGCAAAATTATTCCTATAGATAGTGAACATTTCGGGCTTTGGTATCTACAAAACGACAAAAAAATATCAAGTATGACAATAACGGCAAGCGGTGGGTCTTTTAGGGATTATTCCCATGTAGAACTTGAAAACGTAACAGTAGCTCAAGCACTAAATCACCCAAACTGGTCTATGGGTAGCAAGATTACGATAGATAGTGCAACCATGACCAACAAACTTTTTGAACTTTTGGAAGCAAAATGGCTTTTTGATACCACAAAATTAGATGCAATAATAGAGACAAAATCCATCATACACGCTCTTGTAAACTTCAAAGACGGAAGTACAACGGCTCATATAGCAACACCGAATATGCAACTTCCTATAGCTTATGCACTTCTTGGCAAAGTCGAAGAGGAGATAGTTCCGATAATTGATTTGTGTAAAGTGGGAAGTTTGGAGTTTAGAAAAATACAAACTTCAAAATACCCTATTTGGGAGCTAAAAGATGATTTACTCTCAAATCCACACAAAGGTGTGATAGTAAATGCTGCAAATGAAGTGGGTGTTTATAGGTTTTTAAAGGGTGAAATAGGATTTTTGGATATTGCAAAAACTACTATCAAATCCTATGAAAAGTTTATCAACGTAAAACCGTCTAATATTCATGACGTTTTTGCAATAGATAAAGAGGTCAAAAAGTTTGCATGGCAGATTTAACAATACCTTTTGTAATCCTTCTTTTGATTGTGATATTTCTTCTAATCAATAGAAGTAGGTTTGAAAGTGATGTTAAAAAGCAATTTGAAGAGGAACTTGAAAAATATAAAATTTTAGAAACAAAACAATCTATACAACAAAAATCAAAAGAGTTGAGAGGGTTGGTTTTTGAAACCGAAGGAAAAGTAACCATAGAGGTTTTTGATGACACTACAAAATCAAAAATAGAGCGTTCAAAATTTGAGTTAAAGGATTTTCAATGCTAAAATATCTTTTACTGCTAATATTGTTTCTTGAAAGTTTGAGTGCCAATAAGTTTTATCGAACCGCAAATACGGTAACAGATAAAGTAAATTTCCTTATGTGGCAAGATAATGATGCCGCCACTACCGTTATGCTAACACACAAAGAGGCTTTAGAGTATTGTGAAAATCTCGTATTAGAAAGCTATGAAAACTGGCGACTTCCCACTATCAAAGAGCTAGAACTGATAGTAGATAAAAAAAAATGACCCGTATTATATAGATAAAATTTTCAAAAATAAAAAAGCAAGTGGATATTGGGCAAAAGATACGGTTACAAGAACTCTTAATTTTTATGCTTGGTATATGAATTTTATTAGCGGCACCCCTTATTATTATAATAGAGATTATCATAAATACGTAAGATGTGTTAGGGATATAAGATAAGATGGAGAGAAGAATGAAAAAAGTACTTATAATACACGGTCTTGGAGGTAGTGATTATCCCCATTGGCAAAGTTGGTTGGCAAGTGAGCTTATCAAACTAAACTTTACCGTATCCTTTCCTGCTTTACCGAATCGTGATAATCCTGATTTAAAAGAGTGGCTTGAGTTTATCAACAAAGAGGTAAAACACTTCAATCCTGACATAGTAGTATGCCACTCTTTGGGAAATTTACTTTGGTTTCATTTGGTGGATAAATATGAGATACCTACTATCCAAAAACTTATGCTTTTAGCTCCGGTATCACAAAAGTGCAAACTAAAAGAACTTCAAAGCTTTTTACCGTATCCTCTGCCGTCAGATTTGAGAGCCAAAGAGGTAATAATGGCATGTGGAGACAACGACCCTTATATAAGTGTAGATGAAGCGATAAATCTTCAAAGTAGTCTTAATATAGGGATGAAGATAATGGAAAACGCAGGACATATAAATCGTGATAGCGGTTTTGGTGAACTAACTTGTGTTTTGGAGTGGATACAAAGATGATTTTGAGTATTGAAAGTAGTTGTGACGATAGCTCAATAGCTATAACAAGAATAGATGACTATAAACTAGTTTATCACAAAAAAATATCACAAGAACTAGACCATAGCGTATATGGCGGAGTTGTACCTGAACTTGCCGCAAGATTACATACGGAAGCTTTGCCGAAAATACTAGAAGAATGTAAAGAATATTTCCCATACCTAAAAGCTGTAGCGGTCACAAACGAACCTGGACTTAGCGTTACGCTTTTAGAGGGTGTAATGATGGCAAAGGCATTGAGTCTTAGCTTAAATATCCCTATAATCGCGGTAAATCACCTAAAAGGGCATATTTACTCTTTATTTATAGAAAAAGAAGCTACTATGCCTATAACCGTACTACTTGTAAGCGGCGGTCATACCCAAATAATAGAAGCAACTTCCCTAAAAGATATGAAAGTAATAGCAACTACGCAAGATGATAGTTTCGGCGAGAGTTTTGATAAGGTAGCTAAAATGCTAGGACTTGGATACCCAGGCGGTCCTATAGTGGCAAAAATGGCGATGGACGGCGATGAAAATAGTTATGATTTCCCGATACCGCTCAAAAACAGCCCAAATATAGAGTTTAGCTATAGCGGACTAAAAAATGCCGTAAGACTCGCTATAGAATCAGAATTTAATAGCTCAGTCTCTCAGTCTCTCAGTCTCTCAGTCTCTTCCAATATCTGTGCCTCTTTTGAAAAAACTGCGGTTGCCCATCTTATGCAAAAGCTAAAAAAATATTTCAAACTTACAAGACCGAATATCTTTGCGGTTGTGGGTGGAGCAAGTGCAAATATTAGACTTCGCGGTGAACTTGAAAGCTTATGCAAAGAGTATAATTGCAAACTCCTATTATCACCGCTTGAATTTTGTAGCGACAACGCTGCTATGATAGGAAGATATGCCGTAGAACAATACAAAATAGACGATTTTACCGATATAAACACCCTAGATATAAGCCCACGAAGTAAATTCTAAAAAGTGATTACTTTCCAATCGCTTTGAAGGGCATTGGTCAGCATTTCACCGGTATGTATAGGCTCTATCCCTAGATTTTCCAAATTTTTTGTTACACCGTATTCATTACTACATACCACGCATACGTTAAATTTTACCCCGGTAGCCATACAGTTTTTTACTTTTTC
>DYJR01000079.1 GCA_020723015.1 Arcobacter nitrofigilis | reverse complement strand
CCTTAAGAGAATAAAACTTTCTAAAAAGTTGTTTGTTTTTCTTGGGGTATTATAATATAATTACAAGATTGAAAATTAAATTAGTGAGATTACAATGAAAATATTATTAGCACCTAGTGAAACAAAAGTATCTGATTTTGGAGAAGGGATACCGTTTTGTAAAGAAAATTTTAGTTTTGATGAGTTGTTTGATAAGAGAGATTATATTCTAAATATCTATGAACAACACCTAAAGTGTTCATCGTTAGAAGAGTTAAGTGATTGGTTTGGGTTAAAGTCTTTAAAAGATGTAGAAAAATATAGCACATCTCCAAGATTTGAAAAAACCGCAAAGGCAATACAAAGATATACGGGTGTTGCTTATGAGGCTTTGAGTTATGACACTTTAGACAAAAATGCCCAAAAATACATAGAAGAAAACGTAGTAATATTTTCAAACCTTTTCGGTGCAATATTAGCAAAAGATTTAATATCTGATTATAAGTATAAACAAGGTGCTAAGTTACCGAATATAAATATCGAAACCTATATGAAAAGTGAATTTAGCCCTTTTTTGGATAAATATTTAGGTGAAGTCGTAGTTGATTTAAGAGCAGGTTATTATGAAAAGTTTTATACACCGAAATGTCAGGTGGTTACTTATAAATTCTTAAAAGACGGCAAAGTAGTAAGTCATTGGGCTAAGCATTACAGAGGTATTGTTGCAAGAACTTTGGCACAAAATAATATCAAAACATTAGAGGAACTTTTTGATATGCCTATTTCAGGCTTAAAACTTAAAGAGATTACGGAGTCAAAGAATATTAAAACGTTTGTTTGTGACGTAGATTAATACCATAGACTCCAAATCAAGTTTGGAGTGACCGTATGGTGTTACCCTTGAATTTTGCGGTTGTTTGTCATCCTGAGCTTGACTCAGGATCTAAAGTTTTATACCGCAATATACTTCTTACTATGTATATGCAATGCCGTAAAAGCAACAAAAGCAAATAAAGCCGAATATAAAAACAAATACTCCCCGTATAGCCATCCGGCAACAAACGCACCTATAAACCCACCTAGCCCATAAGCAACACCGAACATAAACTGTTGGGCTAGTTTTTTATTTGAATACATGGTATAAAGATACACTATAACGGCACTGTGATAAAGCCCAAAGCTAAAAGCATGGATACTTTGAGAGATAAATAGTACGGTTAGATTATCAGGGAACATATATACGATAATCCATCGCATAACTGTCACGAATATGGAAAATTTGATAAGCAACAGCAAGTTGTTTTTTAGGATACTCCCTTGAAAATAGAGCATTATTATCTCACACAATACTCCAAACGACCATAGATAACTAGCAGTTTCTAAAGATATACCGTTTTCGGTAGTATAAATAGTAAAGAAGTTATAGAAACCGCCGAAACTTATTTGCATAAAAAGAAGACTTATCCAAAAAGCCAAATATTTCATTATTGAAAAAGGTTCATCTTCTAATCCGCCTACCTCTTCGTTTTCATCATATTTAAGGAGTATAAGCGAACATACTATGGTTAGAATAGATATTACAAGATAAAAATGTAAAGCTATAGTTGAATCGCTTAGATACTTAGCCAACACCAAAGCAATAAGCATAAATCCTATAGAACCAAAAAGTCTAGTTTTGCCGTATCTCTCTTTGCCAACATTTTTGAGTGCTATTATCTCTATATATGGAAGTATCAAGCTCAGTGCTGCACCTAGTATTGCATTGGTTATCAAAAACATATAAAAATCGTGTATGGTCACATAAAAAAGCAAAGAACATACAAGTATGATAAAAAGGGCTACTTTAAAGGTTTGTTGGTTTAATTTGATATGTTTGAGAAATAAAAACGGGGTTAAAAATCTCATCAAAGGGGCTAAAGCAAAGATAATCCCTATTTCATAGGGATTATATCCTATGTCGTGTAATACTTTCGGCAGAAATATTACATATACTCCGACGGCGGCAAAATAAAAAAAGTAAAATGCCGATATTTTAAAAAATAGCATTATTTTTGCGGTTCTTGGCTTACCACAATACTACCGGCTATTATATCTTGTAAAGCAGCCTTGTCTTTTCTAAAAAACGGTACAAACCACCCTATAAAACTCATCGCAGAGATTATAAACGCAACATACCTAAGTATAGATTTTGACAATGTTAATTTCTCTTTGGATTGTTTATCAAGTACTATTAGCTCATAAGCTTTAAGACCTGGAGTTTGACCTTTTATCTTCCAAAATGTAACGATAATTGCACCGTAAACAAAAGATGTTATCCATCTTGCCGCATCGCTACTTTGGAAATCGTCTTTACCGTCCATGATTAAGTAAGTTGTTATATACATGATAGGCATCATAATCAAAAACATATCTATGATAAATGCCTTAAGTCTTTGCAGTATAGGGGCATTTTCACTAAATTCAGGAGTAGATGCGGTTTTTATAGTAGTTTTATTCTTTTTTGCATCTCTCCATCTAGCCATTAGTTACCTCTACTGCCCGGTTTTATTGCGATATCTTTAAAATCACACTCTTCAGGAGAATACATAGCAAAATCAAAATCAGCCAAAGCAAAAAGAGGTTTATCGCAAGGAAGTTTACAGTTAGGTTTAGATTCTATGCTACTTCCCACTCTTTTACAAAAGCCTCTATTTGCAAGTGCAGCAAACGCTACTACTTTACCGCCTGCAGCTTCTATTTGAGCAGCAGCTTCTAATGCACTTCCTCCCGTTGTGATAATATCTTCACACATGATATATTTTTCACCCTCTTTTACCTCAAACCCTCTTCTTATCGCCATTTCACCGTTTACACGTTCTGCAAAGATAAATCTCACGTCAAGTGCGGTAGCAAGGGCAAATCCTGCAAGAAGACCGCCAAGGGCAGGAGAACATACGGCATCAAATTCTATTCCGCTTTGTTTGATCTCAAATGCCAAAGCTTCGGCAAGCATTTTTGCAGTTTTAGGATCTTCAAGCACTTTTGCAGATTGTAGGTAATGTTTAGAGTAGTTCCCGCTACTTAGTTTAAAATGACCCTCTAAATATGCACCGGCATCTTTGTATATTTGTTCTATATTTAAATTCATTGTACTACACCGTTAATATTTCTTTTTCTTTAGCTTTAAGCGTTTCATCGGCTTTAGCAACAAATGCATCGGTAATTTTTTGTACCTCTGCTTCACCTTTTTTACTCTCATCATCTGTTATCAATTTATCTTTATGTAACTTTTTGATTTTATCGTTTGCATTTTTTCTGATATTTCTGATTGCAACTTTTGCATCTTCAGTCATACCTTTTGCTTTTTTTACGTTATCGTTTCTTTGTTCCATAGTCATTGGAGGGAAGAAAAGTTTAACCGCACTTCCGTCATTATTTGGGTTTACACCTATGTTAGCTTCTTGAATAGATTTTTCTATCGGACCTAACATATTTTTTTCCCATGGTGTTATCGCAATAGTAGTAGCATCAACTGCAAGTATTGTAGCAACTTGCGAAAGATCCGTAGGTGTACCGTAATAATTAACTTTAATATTGTCAAGAACTTTAGTAGTTACTTTACCTGTTCTTAGTGTTCCATAGTCTTTTTTCAAAGCTTCTATAGACTTGTCCATATGCTCTTTTGCATAGTCATATACTTCATTTAACATATTTTTCTCCTTTTATTTGATTAATATTTGACTTGATGTTTTATAATAAGTTGTACCTAATGTTACCCTTGAACGGGTAGTATTAAGCGGAATATTAAGGTCAACATCTACAATCCCGTCATTAACTTTTACATTTTCCATCCAACCGTTATCGGTAACAAACAATTTAATGGTCTTAATATCTTTATCGACTTTAGCTTTTACTCTTCGTAAAACACCGTCCTTAGGAAATTCCAAAGGTTCTATCCACTCTACGTCTAGTACCGAGTATCTTAGTCCGCCCGAGATATTTGATTTTCCTACCAACGGAACCCTAAATAAATCATGTGGATTACTATCTTTACTCGTTGCTCCAGCAGTTTGGTTTAGTATAGCTTCAAGTCCAAAGCTTTTTAAGTACTCTTGAACTTTTTTGTTATATGAGCCATAAGGATAAGCGTAAAACCTTGGTTTTTTACCCATCCTTTTTTCAAAAATTTCAAAAGCTTTTTGCGTATCTTCTAGTACAGCCTCTTTTGTAAGAGAAGTGAGTTTTGGATGAGCATACGAGTGTAGTTCTATTTCTCCGTATTTTGATGCTTCTTTGAGCATATCCCAAGTCATAAAGTCACCGTATTTTTCTTCCGTAGCTTTTATATAAACAAAAAGAGTGAAAGGGTATCCGTACTCTTTAAACACTTTCAAACCGTTTGTATAAAAGCTTTTATAGTTATCATCAATAGTAATAACTACCCACTTATCAGGTATCTCTTGATTGTTTTGTATAAGCTCTACAACTTTACTCAAAGGGACTACTTTATAGCCGTTGTTTTTGATATATTCAAAATCTTTTCTAAGCTGTTCTATACTTGTGTTTGTTGTAGGGTGTCTATCATCACCGAATCTGTGATAAACGAATATAGTAGCATCTGCTATCGTATATATATATGATAAAAGCCACAAGAAAAGAATTTTTTTCATTTAATACCTCTATAGCAACTAAAGTTTAGTTGCTATTTATTTTAGTTTTGAACAGGTGCAGCAGGTGCATTAGTTTGTTGAGGAGCATTAGGAACAATAGACTCTATGTTGATTTTGTCTATAGCACTTTTTGAAGTTTCTTGATTGTAAAAGTATCCTAAAGCAAGCGTATTTAGAACAAATAAAAGTCCTAAAGTATAAGTAGCTTTTTGTAAAAAATTAGTAGGACCTTTTGAACCAAACATAGATTCGTTACTCCCGCTATATGCACCAAGTCCTATACTTGAGCTTTTTTGTAATAATATTACTATCGTTACAAGTATCGTTAAGACAAACTGGATTACTAACAGTGTTGTTGTCATTTGTATTTTATCCTTTATCGTTTTACCCATTATGTATGAGTTAAAAATTTGCATATTTTATCTAAAATTTATTTAAACAAAGTTAAAATAGTATATGATTAAAGTTAAAGAAGAATTTTCGACTCATAGTAAAGAGTACGGTAACCATAATATTATCCAACAAATTATAGCAAAAGCATTGGTTAGGGAGATGATGGCTACCCCTAAAAGAATACTAGAACTCGGTTGCGGAAGCGGTCAGATATATAATAATATAAACTTTCCCATAGAGTATTATAAAGCGGTAGATTTTTCTCAAGCAATGTGTGACTTGCATCCAAACGGTGAGAATATCGATGTGTGTTGTTTTGATTTTGATAGTGATGAGTTTTTTGAATCTTTGCAAAATGATAGTTATGATATGGTTTTATCATCTTCTGCGATGCAATGGTCAAAGGATTTATTGAAATTAGTCTCTTTTTTACTCTCTATTTCAAAAGAGATAAATGCAACCCTTTTTACATCCAATACGTTTAAATCTATTTTTGAAATCACAAAACAAAAATCACCTATTCTCACAAAAGAGGATATTATTAGTGCTTTTGAAAAAAATGCAAAGTGTAAATTTGAGATATATGATTATAAGTTGGAGTTTGAGAACAAAAAGCAACTATTTGATTATATTAAAAAAAGTGGAGTTAGAGGTGGACTAGCACCGCTATCATTTAAAGAATCTAAAAAACTTTACTTAGAGTATCCGTATAACTATTTGGAATTTGAGGTAATCTTTGTTAAAACTATTTCCAAATCATAAAGTTCATATCTTATAAGTTTAAATTTACTAGAAATTTCTCCTGAAAGCATTTTGGTAAATTCTTCCAAAACTCTTGCACTTTCTTGAGCCCTTTTAAAATTTGCTATTAAAATAGAATTTATATCTGCTCTTGTGGATTCCGATTTGGTCGTTGATTTTAAGACGTCGTTTTTTATATCTCTTGAACCTAAAAGGTCATCATATAAATCAATTCTTGATAAATGTCTTAACTCTTTTAGTTTAGAAGCGGTTTGTGAGTCGTTGTAGATATATCTAAATATATCCTCTACAACCCTGATGCCTTCTCTAAGTCTGTTTAGATTGGCATCTAGGATTCTAAGATGGTCATTATTCATCTCTTCCTGCAAAAGCAGATAGTATTTGTAATAAAGATATAAATAGATTGAAGAAATCTAAATATAAAGCAATAGCAGCTTCTACCGGAGTACTAAAACTTCCTTTTATGATTTGTTGCGTATCATAAAGTATAAATGCAGAAAACAATATTGCACCGATTCCTGCAATCGCTAGTTGTAAAACAGGCGAAGCAAAGAATATATTAAGTAAAGAAGCTACAACTATTACTATTAGAGTAATAAAAAGCATTTTATCCATTGAAGAGAAATCTCTTTTTGTTGTTAGTGCGAACATAGAAATCCCACCGAAAGCAACACTCGTCATTAAAAATGCTTGTGCAACTATTGCCGCACCGCCGGGCATACTAAATACGAATGCAAGAAGTGGAGTTATTGTCAAACCGCTTATAAACGTAAATCCAAATAATACCGCTAGATTAATTCCCGGTTTTTCTTTAACAGCATATAATGCAAAAAGTAAAACAAATTGGAATATTACAAGTCCCCAATACCAAGTAGCAATAGTGCTAACCATATCAAGACCTATATACGCTCCGGCAGTCGCAGCTAGAAGTGAACCTGCAAACAGTTGATAAGTAGCTTTCAAGAAAGCCATCAGGTCAGTTCTACTTCTTTGTGCAGTACTTTCATTAGCATAAGCACCATTTGAGTTAGCACTTCCACTAGTTAAGTAATCTCTTTTGTACATATAAACACCTCCTATAATTCATTTACCATATCTATCACCCCAAAGGGATTGATATTGGCAGT